>JAUVOS010000088.1 GCA_030599055.1 Lutibacter sp. | reverse complement strand
TTTTTTCTCTGATAATTTCAATAGTAAGTGCTTCCTTCTCTTTATCTAAATCCATTACAATACGATCTCCTTCTTTAAGCTTTGAATTGACAATTTTTTCTGCCAAAGCATCTTCCACATATTTTTGAATAGCACGTTTTAAGGGACGTGCACCGTATTTTTTATCAAAACCTTTATCTGCTACAAAATCCTTAGCGGCATCTGTTAGTTTGAGGTCGTAATCTAAATCTTTTACTCTATCAAACAACATTTCTAGCTCAATATCAATGATTTTATGGATGGATTCTCGTTCCAATGCATTGAATACAATCACATCGTCAATACGATTTAAAAACTCTGGAGCAAAACTTTTTTTCATCGCATTTTCAATGACACTTTTTGCATGACTTTCAGCTTGTTCTTTTTTAGCAGAAGTTCCAAAACCTACACCTTGACCAAAATCTTTGAGCTGACGCGTACCAATGTTAGAAGTCATGATAATAATGGTATTCCTAAAATCGATACGCCTACCGAGACTGTCTGTAATAAAGCCGTCATCTAATATTTGCAATAAGGTATTAAAAACATCGGGATGTGCTTTTTCAATTTCATCTAACAATACTACAGAATACGGTTTACGACGCACTTTTTCGGTGAGTTGTCCTCCTTCTTCATAGCCGACATATCCCGGAGGTGCTCCAATCAAACGTGAAACAGCAAATTTTTCCATATACTCACTCATATCAACACGTATCAGCGAATCGTCCGAATCAAATAATTCTCTAGAAAGTACTTTGGCTAATTGTGTTTTTCCCACACCTGTTTGACCTAAAAATATAAAGGAACCAATAGGTTTGTTAGGATCTTTAAGACCAACTCTATTTCGTTGTATGGCTTTTACAACTTTTTCAACAGCCTCATCTTGGCCAATTACTTTACTTTTAATTAGTTGTGGTAGATCTTTTAAACGACTACTTTCAGCTTCTACCACTCTAGTTACAGGAATACCGGTCATCATAGACACTACTTCAGCAACATTGTCTTCAGTAACGATTTCGCGATGTAACTTAGAGGCTTCTTCCCATTTTTTTTGGGCTTCTTGCAATTCCATTTCTAGTCGTTTTTCATCATCACGTAAACGAGCAGCCTCTTCATATTTTTGGGTTGTAACTGCCTTTGTCTTTTTTATTTTAATGAGTTCTAATTCCTCTTCTAACGCAAGGACTTCCTTGGGAACAACAATATTTGTGATATGAATACGAGAACCCGCTTCATCCATGGCATCTATGGCTTTATCCGGAAGAAAACGTTCTGTCATATAGCGATTTGTCAATTTTACACAAGCTTCAATAGCTTCATCCGTAAAAGTAACATTATGGTGGTCTTCATATTTGTCTTTAATATTGTGAAGAATCTCAATGGTTTCTTCAATAGAAGTAGGTTCGATCATTATTTTTTGAAAACGACGTTCCAAAGCACCATCTTTTTCAATATATTGTCGGTATTCATCCAAAGTAGTGGCTCCAATACACTGCAACTCACCTCTTGCGAGAGCAGGTTTTAGCATATTTGATGCATCTAAAGAACCCGTTGCTCCTCCTGCACCGACAATGGTATGAATTTCATCAATAAAAAGGATAATATCATCATTCTTTTGAAGCTCATTCATAAGTGCTTTCATACGCTCTTCAAATTGTCCACGATATTTAGTACCGGCTACGAGACTAGCCAAATCAAGAGAAACAATTCGTTTGTTAAATAAAATACGAGAAACTTTGCGTTGTACAATCCGTAAAGCTAAACCTTCAGCTATGGCTGATTTACCAACTCCTGGTTCACCAATTAGCATTGGATTATTTTTTTTACGTCTGCTTAAAATTTGTGAAACACGTTCTATTTCCTTTTTTCTACCGACAACAGGATCTAACATGTCTTTTATTGCTAATACCGTTAAATCACGACCAAAATTATCTAGAACAGGTGTTTTAGATTTCTTTCTCGGTTGTTTTTTACTCGGTTCAAAAGGTTTTTTTGGTTGTTCTTCCATTTTCCCGCCTTCTTCAGAAGGAAAATCAGCCCTTGAAGCATTATCATCAGTTTCTGATTTGAACAGAGACTTATACTCACTACGTACTACCGCATACGAAGTGTTATCATTATAAAGAATTTTGGCTACTGGATCGTTGTCATTGCGGAGAATACATAAGAGTAAATGAGCCGTGTTTATCGCATTATCTCTATACAATTTAGCTTCTAAAAAAGTTGTTTTTAAGGCTTTATCAGCTTGCTTGGTCAAATGCAAATTTCTATTGAGATTTTGTGTCACACCACTTTTTGTTGGGCTAATACCTTCTAGTCTGACCCGTAGGTGTTCCAAATCATATTCTAGTGAATTTAAAATTGCCATAGCCCTCCCTTCTCCTTGTCGTAGAATTCCCAACAATAAGTGTTCTGTACCTATATAATCGTGTCCCAATCGTAAAGCTTCTTCCTTGCTAAAAGCAATAACATCTTTTACTTTTGGTGAAAAATTTTCGTGCATTTATCCGTTTTTTTATCATGTAAAATTAGGTCTTTTTTTGATTCTAAAAAGTTAAAAATATTATTTAATTTATCTTATCAATATGATTTATTCATTTATTGCTGTGTATCAATTATTTAAAGCAATTAATATGTTTAGTTAATTGTTAATAAGTACTCCAAAAACAAGTACAAAAAATACTGTTAAAAAACATGAAAAATTGTAAATTGCGTATCTTAATTTTTAATCTAAATTAATAACTATATAACATGAATAGTGGAGAGAAAATAATACCTGTTAATATTGAGGAACAGATGAAATCTGCCTACATTGATTACTCAATGTCGGTAATTGTATCGCGTGCGCTACCCGATGTAAGAGATGGTTTAAAACCCGTACATCGCAGGGTTTTATTTGGCATGCACGAACTAGGTATTAAAGCAACAGGAGGCTATAAAAAATCAGCTAGAATAGTAGGAGAGGTTTTAGGAAAGTATCATCCACATGGCGATACATCGGTCTATGATTCTATGGTGCGTATGGCACAACCTTGGAGTGTACGATATCTAATGGTCGATGGGCAAGGAAACTTTGGTTCTATAGATGGTGACAATCCTGCAGCCATGCGTTATACAGAAGCCCGTATGAAAAAGATATCAGAAGATATGTTGGGTGATATTGAGAAAGATACTGTGGATCATAAATTAAATTTCGATGATACTTTATACGAGCCAACAGTATTACCAACACGTATTCCTACTTTATTGGTTAATGGAGCTTCGGGTATTGCGGTTGGAATGGCTACGAATATGGCACCCCATAATCTAACAGAAGTAATCAATGGAACTATCGCCTATATAGATAACAAGGCTATAGAAATAGATGAACTGATGGAATACATCAAAGCACCCGATTTTCCAACAGGTGGTATCATTTATGGCTACGAAGGTGTAAAAGACGCCTTTCATACAGGGCGTGGGCGTGTTGTAATGCGTGCAAAAGCTAGAATAGAAGAAATAAAAGGGCGCGAAACGATTATCGTTACCGAAATACCATATCAAGTGAACAAGGCTGACATGATTAAGAAAACGGCTGATATGGTTAATGAAAAGAGACTAGAAGGAATATCAAATATCCGTGATGAATCAGATCGGAAAGGAATGCGTATTGTCTATACTTTAAAACGTGATGCAATTCCTAATGTTGTATTAAATAAACTATTCAAATACACTGCTTTACAAACTTCATTTAGTGTCAATAATGTAGCCTTAGTAAATGGACGTCCTGAACAATTAAATTTAAAACAACTCATACATTACTTTGTAGAACACAGACATGAAGTGGTGGTACGACGAACTAAATTTGAATTGGACAAAGCAGAAAAAAGAGCACATATTTTAGAAGGCTTAATTATTGCATCAGATAACATTGATGAAGTAATCCAATTGATTCGCTCCTCTTCTAACGCAGATGAAGCTCGTGAAAAACTAATACAACGTTTTGACTTATCTGAAATACAAGCGAAGGCAATTGTAGAGATGCGTTTGAGACAGTTAACAGGTCTTGAACAAGATAAACTTCGTTCAGAGTATGAAGAAATCATGAATTATATAAAAGACAGGAAAGACATCTTAGATAATGAGCCACGTAGAATGCAAATCATAAAAGATGAACTACTTGAAGTAAAAGATAAATATGGTGATGAAAGACGATCTGAAATTGAATATGCCGGTGGTGAATTAAATATAGAAGATATGATTCCTAATTCTAAAGTATTAGTTACCATATCACATGCCGGTTATGTAAAACGAACCAACTTAGATGAGTATAAAGTTCAAAATCGTGGTGGTCGAGGACATAAAGGAGTAGCAACACGTAATGAAGATTTCTTAGAAAAGATGTTCGTGGCAACCAATCACCAATATATGTTGATTTTTACACAGAAAGGAAAGGTCTTTTGGATGCGCGTTTTTGAAATTCCGGAAGGTAACAAAACCGCGAAAGGTCGCGCCATGCAAAACCTTATCAATATCGAAAATGATGATAAGGTAATGGCGTATTTGGTTACTCAAGATCTTAAAGATGAGGATTATGTCAATAGTCATTATGTAATTATGGCAACTAAAAAAGGACAAGTTAAAAAGACTTCTCTCGAGCAATACTCAAGACCTAGAACGAATGGTATCAACGCCATTACTATTAAAGAGGGCGATGAATTATTAGAAGCTAAGTTAACGACCGGTGATAGTCAAATAATGTTGGCTGCAAAATCAGGAAAAGCAATTCGTTTTGAAGAATCTAAAACACGCCCAATGGGTCGTACCGCATCGGGTGTACGTGGTATTAGAATTGGAGATGACGATGAGGTAATAGGAATGGTTGCTATTAATGACAATGAAAGCGATATATTAGTGGTCTCTGAAAACGGATATGGCAAACGATCCAGCTTAGAATACTATCGTATTACCAACAGAGGTGGTAAAGGAGTAAAAACCATTAATATTACAGAAAAAACAGGTAACTTAGTCGCCATAAAAAATGTTACGGATGAAGATGATATCATGATAATCAATAAATCAGGTATCACAATTCGTATGGAAGTAAAAAATTTACGTGTAATGGGTAGAGCTACGCAAGGAGTTCGGTTAATAAACATAAAAGAAAACGACGCCATTGCTTCAGCTGCAAAAGTAGTTCATGAAGAAGAACCTGAAACTGATGAAAATGAAAATGGCACAGATATTGAATAGTACTGAATAGAATTAACTCAAAATAAAAATTTAAACAAACATTAAAATGAAAAAAATCACCACATTATTAGTAGTAGCTTTGATTAGTCTGTCTTGTCTTGCACAAAAAAAGGAGCTCAAAGTTGCACAAAGTGCTTTGGATAATAATAATTATACTGAAGCATTAACTGCTTTAAACAGCGCTGAATCTCTATTAGATGGCGCTAAAGATAAATATAAAACACAGTATTATTTTTTATTAGGAAAAGCCTTATATGCTAACGGAACGACTCCTGATAGCTTTGAAAAATCTGCAGAAGCTTTTAATACATTATTTGATTTGGAGAAAGAAGGTTCTTTAAAATACACCAATGATGCAACTGCCATAATTAATACAATGATCGCTAAAGTAAATAATCAAGCAAATAGTGATTATAGCGAAGGGATTGTATTAAGCAAATCCCCCGACACAAGTGAAAGTTCAATAGACTATTTTAGAAAAGCTGGGCAAGGTTTTACTAAAGTCTTTATACTTAGTGAAAAGGATACAGCTTTTTTACAAAATAGTGCACTAGCCTATTATTTTTCAAAAGATTATAAAGAATCTTTAAAAAATTATCAAAAACTAATTGATTTAGGATATACGGGAATTAACACAATATACTCTGCAATAAGTTCAGTTACCGGTAAAGAAGTAGGCTATGCATCTAAAAAAGAAATGGATAAACAAGTTAAAATGAAACTGGCTACAGACCCAAAGATAGATGTTAGAAAGTCTCAGAGAAATGGAATCATTAAAATGATTGCAAAAAACTATATTTCTCTTCAAAATAACGAAAAAGCACTAGAAGCAATTCAAGAAGCACAAAAAGAGACTCCTGATGATTATGGTTTATTGGTAGATGAAGCAAATGTCTATTTTGCTATGGGCAATAACCTCAAGTTTAAAGAAAAATTAGAGATGGCTGTAAAATTAAACCCAACAGACCCAATGTTACATTATAACATCGGTGTTATGAAAATGGAACTTAAAGAGAATGAAGGAGCAATTCTTAGCTTTAAAAAAGCAATTGAGTTAAAACCAAATTATATAGATGCCTATAATAATCTGGGAGTAGCAATACTGGCCAAAGCACAACCAATCGTAGAAGAAATGAATAAAAATTTATCAAACTTCACTAAATACGACCAACTACAAGCAAAACAGTTAGACATATATAAAGAAGCTTTACCCTATTACGAAAAAGTTTATGAAATGGACAGTACAAGCCGTCATACTATTCAAACACTCATGGGTATTTATGAAAATCTTGAGATGGTAGAAAAAGCAAAAGAAATAAGAGAAGTATATGACAATCTCAAATAAGAACAACTTTTAATTATCAAAAAAACCTGATTGATCTCTCTTTCAGGTTTTTTTTTATATTTTTGATTATGTCAAGAATCCTAGCTTTAGATTATGGAACGAAAAAAACGGGAATTGCCGTTACAGATGAACTGCAACTAATTGCAAGTGGTTTAACGACAGTCGAGACTCCTCAGTTGCTGAAATTCTTAAAAGATTATTTTTCGAAAGAGAAAGTTGAATTAATTCTGATTGGTGAACCTAAAACACTTATGAATAAGCCGAGTGAAAGTGAAAAATTTATAAAATCATTTATAAATAAGTTTAAGATTGTTTTTCCAAAAATGAAAATCGAAAGAATAGACGAACGCTTTACTTCAAAACTCGCTTTCCAAACGATGATTGATAGTGGACTTAAAAAAAAACAAAGACAAAATAAGGCATTGATTGATGAAATTAGCGCAACAATAATATTACAATCATATTTGTATTATAAATAATTTTATTATTTGCTTATACTATAGTATCTTTGCCCATTAGTAACTTTTTATTTATACCCTAATCTAAAAATCAAATATGAAACTTTTTGCAAAATTTTTAGTGCTCCCTTTGTTATTTATAAATTTGTTTGTTTTTTCACAAACAAACAGTAATGATGCTTCCTTAAAAAATGGGACAATTGAAGAACAATTTGAATATGTTTTAAAAAAATCTAGCAATTACCAAAATTATAAAGTTGTAAAAAGGAGCTCGTTGAACACGCTAAAATCACACGTAATTGACAGTCTTAAAAAAGAAAAAAGAGCACTTATAGAATCTAAAGTTTTAATTGAAAAACAGAAAAAAGACTACCTTTCACTCCAACAAGAATTGCAAAATATAAACGAACAACTCAATGAAGTAACAAAATCTAAGGATACCATAAAATTGCTTGGAATTCCATTAAAAAGAGATACCTTTAAAACCCTTATTTGGTCACTATTGTTTATATTGGCTTTTGCACTTCTGTACTTTGTTTATCTTTTTAAAAACAGCAATAAAATTACGCAACAAAGCTTGACAGATTACAATGAATTAGAAAACGAATATAATACTTCTAGGGCGAGAGCTTTAGAACGTGAACAAGTATTAAACAGGAAACTCCAAGACGAACTAAATAAGCTTAAAAAACCAAAGTAATTTAATTTTTTATAATAACAGAGATTATCTTATTTACTGTTTTTTACAATGCTGTATTTTGACAAGTATTTTTATCATAGCAAAGTATTTTTCTACTGTAAAAAGCCATTTGTTCTTTATAAACCAAAGAAAAACCTGTATAAATCTTTTCATTGAGTTTACGTATATTTGCAAGGGAAGAGTTTATGTCGTTTCATGTGTCTAAATTTTTATTTTTATTGGTAACACATGATGTTCGCTATTAGTCATTCCCTTATGTTTCAATTCCGATAGCTATCGGGAGACATGCTCGTTTCATAACTTACTTTTATTTGTAATAACAATGGATATACAATTTAACAGCAACGAAGATCACAATAAATTAGAAGCAAGTGCTTTAAAAAAAAGATTATTAAAAATTTATAAAGGAGGAGGCGATAAACGAATTGAAAAAGAACACAGTAAAGGAAAATTAACAGCTCGGGAACGAATTAATTTTTTACTCGATAAAGATTCTTCAAGAATTGAGATAGGAGTATTTGCTGGATATGAAATGTATCAAGAACAAGGGGGCTGTCCTTCAGGTGGTGTCGTCATTGTTATTGGGTATGTGTCCGGAAAACAATGTATCGTTGTTGCCAATGATGCAACAGTTAAAGCAGGAGCCTGGTTTCCAATTGCTGCCAAAAAGAATCTACGTGCTCAAGAAATTGCTATAGAAAATAAACTACCCATCATATATTTAGTAGATAGTGCCGGTGTTTTTCTACCCATGCAAGATGAAATATTTCCCGATAAGGAACATTTCGGTAGAATTTTTAGAAATAATGCAGTAATGAGTAGTATGGGAATTACTCAAATTGCTGCCGTTATGGGAAGTTGTGTTGCGGGTGGAGCTTATTTACCAATAATGAGTGATGAAGCCATTATGGTGGATAAAACTGCTAGTATATTTTTAGCGGGAAGTTATCTTGTAAAAGCCGCAATTGGAGAAAATATCGACAATGAAACTTTAGGAGGTGCAAAAACACACAATGAAATATCAGGAGTTGCTGATTATATTGCCAAAGACGATTACGATGCTCTGAATAAGATAAGAAGTATCGTGGATAAAATAGGAAGCTTTGATAAAGCAGGTTTTAACCGTATAAAATCAAATATGCCACTAAAGGATGAGGAAGACATCTTTGGCATTTTACCTAAATCGCGAACTGGCTCATACGATATGAAAGAAATTATTTATCGTTTGGTCGATGAGTCTAAGTTTGATGAATACAAAGCTAATTTTGGAAAAACGTTACTTTGTGGTTACGCCCGTATTGACGGCTGGGCTGTTGGAATTGTGGCTAATCAACGTAAATTGGTTAAAAATGCTAAAAAAGAAATGCAATTTGGTGGCGTTATCTATTCTGATAGTGCGGATAAAGCTACCCGTTTTATCGCCAATTGTAATCAGAAAAAAATTCCACTTGTGTTTTTACAAGATGTTACCGGTTTTATGGTAGGTAGCAAAGCGGAACACGGAGGTATCATTAAAGATGGAGCCAAAATGGTCAATGCTGTTGCAAACTCAGTAGTTCCGAAAATCACGATAATTATTGGTAACTCATATGGTGCCGGTAATTATGCTATGTGTGGAAAAGCCTATGATCCCAGATTAATAGTTGCTTGGCCCTCGTCTGAATTAGCAGTTATGAGTGGTTCTTCTGCTGCTAAGGTTTTGTTACAGATTGAAACAGCATCCTTAAAGAAAAAAGGTAAAAAGATATCAAAATCACAAGAAAAAGAAATATTTGAAAAGATTAAAAATAGATATGACACCCAAATATCTCCTTATTATGCAGCAGCACGACTTTGGACTGACGCAATAATCAATCCTTTAGAGACACGAAAATGGATTAGTATGGGTATTGAAGCAGCAAACCATGCTCCTATTGAGAAATCTTTTAATATGGGAGTACTACAAGTCTAGCTAAAAAATAGTTCGTTTAAAGAACTTCTTTTATTCGCAGGGCGAAAGCCGTTAAGGTGGGATGGTTTAACACCCCGATGCTCTGCGTCGGAATTTAGGGTTCAGTCCCGATAGTTATCGGATGTCCTAAGGTTAAAAC
>JAUVOS010000101.1 GCA_030599055.1 Lutibacter sp. | reverse complement strand
CTCTTAAAAATTATTTCAATTTTTAAGTTAGCCGAACTAATCCCGCTTTTTTAGCGGGTTATTGGTTAATACCTCGACCTTCTAGGTCGATTCCTTTTATTGGGTTCAGGGTTCTACCCTGAGGTTTAATACCTTTTATTCCCTTACAAGAGGACAAGTCATACAATGCGAGCCGCCTCTTCCTCTAGATAACTCTGTTGAAGGCAATGTAATAATGGTCATTTCTAATTTATCAATAGCAATACTTTTATCTTTTACACCTGCAATTAATTCTTTTGCTGGTAGTATAGTATATCCAACCGCCTTTAAAGCCTCATCCGTTTTAATATTTCTATCATAAGCGATGGCAATACCTGGTTTTAATGCAACTAAATTGCATCCATCTGTCCATTGTTCTCTTTCTTGATAAGGATAAATACCTTTTCCTCCAAAAATAAACTCCATATTTGGATTAATTTCTTTTAAAAAGAATTCTTTTACTGATAAATACTTATTTATTTTTCCTGATTTGTTATATACTTTCACCAAAGAACCTACTCCATCATAAACAATAGGTTTAAATGCTACAATTTGATTGGTATTTATCTGCGTAAATACAGTATCGATATGCATGTAGTTTCTTTCATTCGGAATTTCAATTTCAACGACATTATCAATTATATTATTCTTAAAAAGGTATTGTTTTAATAAGTCTATTGCGTGATGCGAAGTTCTTTCACTATGCCCAATTAAAAGATAGTCTTTGTGAATCATCATTACGTCACCACCTTCCATTGAAACAGGTTTTCCTCTTTTTGAAGGCGGAAAAAGATCGACATTATTCAAATCGATTACCTTCTTGCTCTTTCTTGTTTCAAGAAGCATCGGATGCGTATTAATAATATACCTGGCAAGAATATTTTCACGATGTCTCGCTTCCCTAGCTGCTTTTGTAATCAATATATAATCTTTGATAACAACCGCAATATCTCGTGTAAAAATAAAGTTAGGAATCGAATCAAAGAGATATGAATCGTCACGCACACAATATCCTGTTATGAGTAAATCTGTCAATCTTTCTGTACTCATATCGAGCATCATTGGCTTTACTTTTGAAGGTAATTCCTCAAACTGAATAATATCATCAATTAGTTTTTCTTTATTGACATGAGAATAGTCTAAAGATTCCTCTAACAAAGTTTCGGTATCAACCACATTTTCAGATCCTAAGAACAACTTTAATACATTGACAAAAATAGCATGTTCTTTTTGAATCAAAGGCAAATGAATGATGTCATCAAATAAAAGTTCTTCTGCTTTTTTAGGAGAAATTCGGGCTAATCCTTCATCGGGGCTATGAATAACGACTCTTTTTAATTTTCCTATTTCAGAATATATGTTTGGTTTCATAAATCAATATCTTTACATTTGCAAAAATACACGAAAATAAATACTATTTTCGTTTCTTTATATAAATCTTAAATAAGTAAATGTTAGAACTAGCCGGAATTATTATATTAGGGATACTCGCCCAATGGTTTGCATGGAGATTAAAAATTCCCGCCATATTACCTTTAATATTAATTGGACTTTTTGTTGGTCCTATTTCTACCCTTCTTACCGATGATGGTAGTAAATGGATAGAACCTCTTTGGAATGGTACAACTGGAATTTTCCCAGGGGAACGTCTATTTAATTTTGTTTCACTTTCAATAGCATTAATTTTATTTGAAGGAGGAATGACTCTTAAAAAAGAAGAACTAAAAAATGTAGGGCCTGTGATATATAAATTGATTTCATGGGGTTCACTAATTACCATGATTACTGCAGGAATTGCTGCCCATTATATCATCGGACTTAATTGGCAAATAGCTTTTTTATTTTCAGCGCTGATTATTGTAACTGGTCCAACAGTTATTACACCAATTCTTCGAAATTTAGCTATAAAAAAAGATATTTCAACAGTCTTAAAATGGGAAGGAATCCTTATTGATCCCATCGGAGCTTTGGCGGCGGTATTAGTTTATGAATTTATCGTAGTTGGAGCTGGCGAACATGGAACAGAATTTACACAAGAAGCCTTAATCGAATTTGGAAAAATAATAATCATCGGTTTTTCTATCGGATTTACAGCTGCCTATGCATTTGCTGTTGCCTTAAAACAAAAATGGATTCCACATTATTTAATAAATGTAGTGTCTTTAGCTACGGTTTTAACAGTATTTGTTTTATCTGATTTATTTGCACATGAAAGTGGCTTATTGGCTGTAGTTATTATGGGAATGGTTTTAGGAAACATGAAAATAGATGCCCTAAAAGATGTATTATATTTTAAAGAAGCAATTAGTATTCTGCTTATTTCTATACTATTTATATTGCTTTCGGCCAATATAAACGTATCAGATTTTGATCTTATTTATAATTGGGAAACTTTAGCCTTATTTGGTATCGTTATTTTAATCGTTCGGCCTTTAGGTGTTTTTCTTAGCACCTATAAATCAGGTTTAAAATTAAATGAAAAACTTTTTATAAGTTGGGTTGGCCCTCGTGGAATTGTCGCAGCTGGAATTGCTTCTTTATTTGGATTAAAATTAGCGATGCAAGGAGTTGAAGGAGCTGAATATATAACTCCTTTAGTTTTTATGATTGTATTGGGAACCGTTTTGTTAAATGCAACAACGGCAAAACTATTTGCTCGTTTTACAGGTGTTTTATTAAAAAAATCAGAAGGAATACTAATTATCGGTGCTTCGCCTCCATCTCGTTTAATTGCTACTTATTTACAAAATGCAGGTCGTCGCGTCGTTTTAATTGATAGCAATGCAAAATCTATAGATATTGCAAAAACACAACATTTAGAAGCCATTGAATGTGATATTTTTTCTGAAGAACTAGTTGAAAATATTGAGTTAAATGACATCGGGAATTTAATGGCTTTAACTGGTAGTAGCCGTATCAACGAATATGCTATTTCCAAACTTTCATCACAATTTGGTGAATTTGGTTCATATCGATTGATAAGTGCCGAAGAAATGAATGATCCCAATAACAATCCAAAAGAGGGTTTGTTTTCATATACAGATGATTATATAAATATCAGTGAAGTAGTTCGCGATTTTCCCTATATTAATGAGGTAGAAATCACCTCTAAAGAGCACTATTTAAAGATTTTAGAAATTACAAAACAAGATCTAAAAACCATCCCCTTATTTATTAAAGATAAACAAGGAGAAGTTCATATCATCCCTTTTAATAGTGAACAAATGTCTGTAGAATCAGGGTGTAAATTGATGTATTTAGGAAAAAAATTAGACTTATAATCACAAATGCACGAAATATTCGTGCATTTGTGATTAATCGATAAAGATGGGTTTTTTAACGTCTTCTTGAACTCGTTCTACTGCTTCTTGATTTATTATTTTGGGCAATTCTAGTATTAGAACTTCTACTTGAAACACTTTTTTTAGGAGCTCGTTGTGAACTGACGCTTCTGCTAGATGAAGTATTACTTCTCTTAGATGATGTGTTACTTCTACTCGCTTTGCTTCTGTTATTATTCGTTTTTGAAACACTTCTGTTATTAGAATTTGTACTTCTATTTGGCTTACTGGCCGAAGTTTGTCTTTGACTTGTACTTCCCCTTGTTACAGAAGGTTTTCTGCTCGTATTATTCGTTGTACTTCTAGAAATATTTCTATTTTGAGGTTTTGTAGTAGTTCTTGCTGTTCTTGATGAATTTGTTCTATTTACAGTTCCTCTTTTATTTGCTGTACTCGTTCTATTTGATCTTGTAGTGGTAGTTGCTCTTCTTTGAGTTGTCGTACTTCTGTTCGTAGTAGAAACACCTCTTTTTGAACTTCTTTGTTGCTTGTTTGCTGTGTTGACTACTCTAGAACTTCTATTATTTGTTGCACTACGTCGTGAAGAAACTGTACCT
Organism: Lutibacter sp.; assembly: GCA_030599055.1. Taxonomy (GTDB): domain Bacteria; phylum Bacteroidota; class Bacteroidia; order Flavobacteriales; family Flavobacteriaceae; genus DQTL01. The sequence goes on along the minus strand of JAUVOS010000101.1, from coordinate 4,824 downwards.
CTTCTTGAAACATTTCCTTGACGGAGATTATTGTTAGATCGCTTTGCATAGGATTTGCTAGGATACTTTCTTCCATAATCATTACGTCTATGCACCGTATGTAAGCGAGTCGCAATATGGCTTCTTCGATGATATACATGATGATAGGTGTGATGTACATTTATATGTGTGTGTATGTTGCTTCTGTAGTAGCTCCAGTGGTACGGATGCCAGTAGTGGAAATAACTTGGGTAGTATCCCCAGTAATAAGATGAGCAGTAAGGGCGATATACTGGTCTCCAGAAGTGTCTAAAAAATACAGGTCTGTGTACATATATCGGCTCGATAATGTAATTATGTCCGTACATATAGACATCTCCAACAACTTGTACATGTGTTTTTCCTCTGTTATCTTTTTCTACTTCTATGGTAGCTACGTCTTGATATTGATCATGTCCGAGTACTGCTTGAATAGCAATTAAATGCGTTCTTCCTTCTGCAACTTCAACGACTCTTAGGTAATCTACATAACCATCTTTGTTTAAATCTAAATTAGATATTTGGGCGTTTGGATCGTTCAATCGTTTTTCAAAATCCTCCAAGTCATCTGCATCTCCAAAAATAGATGCTACTGCCTCTAGGTCGAGGTTGTTGCTAATATCATTACTCATGGCTTCAACTGTGGTAACATCTTGTGCCATTAGACCAAAAATTCCGAAAAAGAATAATGCGACAAAGCTTAATGCTTTTATTTTGAGTGAATTTTTCATGTTGTGTTGTTTTATGTTATAATCTTATGACAACTTGAGGTGTAAATGGTTTATTGCATTCCTTGAACTAGTAGCCATCAAGTTTCTTTTTGAAACTCTATAAATGATTAAACATAGACCGTGCCAAAATATTTGTTTTTTAGTTTTTAACAGTTCTGATTTAGAAAATAGTAATCAAAACAACGCATTAATAAATATATCACACTAACAATAGCGTTTAGTTGATATATCCGTAAAGTGATTAAGGGGGATAGACTTGTCTCAGATAATTACTCAGCCATTTTTATCTCACGCAAAGACGCAAAGAAATACGTAGTCTCTTCCCTTTTTTTATTAGAAAATAGCATCAAAAGAAGCAAAGATGAATGCAAGGTATCCATAAAACTTTGTGTCTTCGCCAGCCTTTAAGTTTGTAAAAAACAGGAGTAAGAAACTCTGCTTAGCGTCTTTGCGCCTCTGCTCCTTTGTGTGAAATACATTATTAAAATCCTTATGGGTAAATAGTTGCTTTTAGAGTTGAAAAATTATTGGCTATAATTATTCAAAATATAAATGATCAAAGCTGATCACTTTCTTAAAATCACTAAAAATTTGATGTGTTTTTCTCTCAGAGAAACTTGAGTAAAAAAATAAGACGTCTTTTTATAAAATTAATTAATTTTGGGGTATTAATTAAAAATAGTAACAGATGTCAATAACAAGAATAGATACAACTCCACGAATGAGTAGAATAGTTGAGCACAATGGCACTATTTATCTTTGTGGTCAAACAGCAAAAGATGCAACTAAAAACATCAAAGAGCAAACTATTACAACATTAGAGAAAGTAGAGGATTTGCTTAAAAAAGCCGGTTCTGATAAAAAAAATATTCTTTCGGTTACAATTTATCTACGCGATATAAAAGACTTTTCCGCTATGAACAAGGTTTGGGATGAATGGGTCGAAAAGGGACATCAGCCGGCACGTGCATGTGTTGAGGCTCGTATAGCTCGACCTGAATTACTGGTTGAGATGTCAGTGATTGCCGTTAGAAAATAGTAGTTGATAAAATAATTTATAGTATGTATTATTATAAGTATTGTATAAAATGATTCTAATAGATGATGATATATTTTTAAAATCGATTATTTTTACATTCATAACTTTCAACTTTTCGAACTTTACAAACTTTTAACTGATTCAAAAATGAACAACAAAAATCTTAAGAAAATCGCCAACACCATCAGAGGATTATCCATGGACGGAGTCCAAAAAGCAAACTCAGGTCATCCGGGACTTCCGATGGGAATGGCAGATGTAGCAGCTGTATTATTTAGTGAGTTTTTAAAATTTAATCCTAAAAACCCTGATTGGTTTAATCGAGATCGGTTTGTATTATCCGGTGGGCATGGTAGTATGTTGTTGTATAGTTTGTTGCATTTATATGGGTATGACTTGTCTATGGATGACTTAAAAGATTTTCGACAATGGGGAAGTAAAACTCCAGGACATCCAGAATTACAAGACACTCCGGGAGTGGAAACTACTACAGGTCCTTTAGGGCAAGGAGTTGCCAATGCAGTAGGAATGGCACTTGCAGAAGCGCATTTAGCAGCTAAGTATAATAAAAAAGATCATAAAATAGTAAAGCATTATACCTATACCATGTTAGGTGATGGCGATTTGCAAGAAGGCGTTTCGCATGAAGCCTTTTCATTTGCAGGACATAACAAATTAGGAAAATTAATAGCTCTTTACGATTCAAATGATATAACTATTGATGGAGGAACAGATTTAGCTTTTTCAGAAAATATAAAACAACGAATGAAAGCCTATGGCTGGCACGTTCAAAAAATTGATGGGCACAACCATAAGGAAATAAAAATAGCCATTAAAAAGGCAAAAAAATCTAAAAAACCTTCTTTGATAATTTGTAAAACAATTATTGGTTATGGAAGTCCAAATAAACAAGGGAAATCAGCAGCGCATGGAGCACCTTTAGGTGTGGACGAAATCAAACTAACCAAAGAAGCTTTAGGAATTCCACAAAAAGATTTTTATGTGTCAGATGAAGTCTATGAATCGACAAAAAATGCAATTGTAAAAGGAACTAGAAAAGAGGAAAAATGGGAAACGAAATGCAGAGCTTATGAAGTGGAATACAAAGAAGTTTACAGTGAATTTATAAAAGTAATTAACAATGAATTACCCGAATTAGATATTCCTCTTTTTGAAGCAGGAACAAAAATCGCAACACGTTCAGCTTCCGGTAAAGTCTTAGATTATTTAGCAGAAAATGTGTCTGCTTTGGTCGGTGGTTCAGCAGATTTATCACCTTCAAATAATACACGAGCAAAAAGTCAAGATACTTTTTCCAAAAAGAATAAAGCAGGAAACTATATCCATTACGGTGTACGCGAATTTGGAATGGGAGCTATCATGAACGGAATGGCATTACATGGCGGAGTAATTCCTTACGGAGGCACCTTCTTTGTGTTTTCTGACTATATGAGAAATGCTATTAGAATGGCCGCCTTAATGCAACAACAAGTTATTTATGTTTTTACTCATGATTCTATCGGGCTTGGAGAAGACGGACCGACACATCAACCCATAGAGCATTTAGCATCCATACGAGCTATTCCAAATTTAATCAATTTTAGACCGATGGACGCCAACGAAACTCGTATGGGATGGAAAGTGGCTTTAGAAAGAAAAAACGGACCCACAGCGCTAATTTTAACCCGTCAAGGACTGCCGGTTATTGATCGTGTACTTGATGGTGTTACAGATTGCCAAGCCGCCGATCGAGGTGGTTATGTATTGACACAAGACGATGATTTTGATACAATTTTAATCGCATCAGGTTCTGAAGTAGAGATAGCCTTAAATGCAAAAGTAATCTTGAATAAAAAAGGAGCGAAAGTAAGAGTGGTTTCCATGCCATCAACTGATTTATTCGACGAACAATCAGCTAAATTTAGAGAAAATGTATTGCCGATACATATAACAAAACGAGTTGCTGTTGAAGCAGCTGCGACCTTGTCATGGTATAAATATGTTGGACTAAACGGTAAAGTAATAGGATTGGATCGATTTGGGGCATCAGCTCCCATAGATGTATTGTATAAAGAATTAGGTATTACAGCAGAAAAAGTTGTGGAGGCTGTAGAATCCTTATAAGTAAAGACCTTGCATGCACATCTCCATATGAGTGAGGAACTTTTAACTTTAAAACTTTACAAACTTTCAACTTAAAATATGAAAACAAAAAAAATAGCACCATCATTACTATCAGCAGACTTTTCAAATATTGAAAAAGACATAAAAATGGTAGAAGAAGGCGGTGCAGATTTATTGCATTTAGATGTAATGGATGGGCATTTTGTTCCGAATATAACCTTTGGTCCCTTTATAGTCAAAGCGATTAAAAAGGTTGCGACAATACCATTAGATGTACATTTGATGATTAAAAATCCGGGTGATTATGTTGAATCATTTTGTGATGCAGGAGCCGATTATTTAACAGTTCATGTGGAAGCAACACCACATTTACATCGTGTTTTACAACAGATAAAAGCAAAAGGTGTTAAGGTAGGAGTTTCCTTAAATCCGCACACACCTTTATCAAGCATTGAAGAAGTTTTGGATGATTTGGATATGATTTTAATTATGGCTGTCAATCCGGGTTTTGGAGGACAAAGTTTTATTCCAAATACAATTGAAAAGCTTAAGCGACTACAACAAATGCTAGAAAAACACCAAGCAACCCATATTGAAGTCAATGTTGATGGTGGTATTAAGCTAGAAAATATCAGAGAAGTATCTGATGCTGGTTGTGATATTTTTGTTTCAGGATCGAGTATTTTTAAGGCGGATAATCCAAAAGAGATGATTCAGCAGATGAAAAAAGAACTGGAATAATTGCTTTTTTTCTACTTCAGTATTCTGATACTAGTGTTAAGTTAAGTGTAAAACTATGTATAAGTCGCCGATATTTTTTGAATTTAACAAAATAATAAAAATTAAGTATAGCCGTAGCTACACGAGGTTTTTATTGTGAGGTTAAAACGAAAAAGAACAAGACTTGGTGCG
>JAUVOS010000157.1 GCA_030599055.1 Lutibacter sp. | reverse complement strand
GATTATTGTAAACAGAATAAGGATTAAATTTCTCATAATGGTAAATAATGGGTTTGTTTATATAACGTAATAACTATTCCGTTTAGTCTATTGAGTTATTTAATTTTTATTTCAAAAAAAAGCTCACCTTCAATTTTTCCAACTAAAACATCATCAGGAGCGACTCTTCCAACGCCGGAAGGTGTTCCCGTAAAGATGATATCACCAATTTTTAAAGTCATAAAAGTTGAGATATAAACTATTAATTCATCAATTTCCCAAAGCATGTTTTCGGTATTTCCTTGTTGCACAAGTACATTATTTTTTGCTAATGAAAAGGAAATATTATTGAGGTCTTTAAAACTTGATTTTGTTATAAACTCATCACTGATTACTGCGCTACCATCAAAAGCCTTTGCTTTTTCCCATGGCAAGCCTTTTTGTTTTAACTCTTTTTGTATATCCCTTGCTGTGAAATCAATACCTAATCCAATTTCGTCATAGTATTTATGTGCAAATTTGGGTGCTATATGTTTTCCCAATCTATTGATTTTAACTAATAATTCAACTTCATAATGGATTTCATTTGAAAAGGAAGGAATATAAAAAGGATGTTTTTTGGGGAGTATTGCAGAATCCGGTTTTAGAAAAATTACCGGTTCAGTAGGCTTTTCATTATCAAGTTCCTTGATATGTTTCTGGTAATTACGTCCTATACAGATTAGTTTCATTTTCTAATAATTATTATACTCATTTAAAAGAATCTTACTTTTTGAGATTACAAAATTAAGTAGAATACTGTAACTTGCGTTATTATTTTAAGATTAAAACAGTATGTCAATCAAAAAAAGATGTGAATGGGTAGGAGAGGATCCCTTATATATCGCTTACCACGATACCGAATGGGGTGTTCCTATTTATGATGATGCGAAACTTTTTGAGTTTTTGATTTTAGAAACTTTTCAAGCAGGTTTAAGTTGGATAACAGTGCTGCGTAAACGGGAGAACTTTAGAAAAGCCTTTGATAATTTTGATTATAAAAAGGTTTCCCAATACAATGAAGGAAAACAAGAATTATTAAGACAAGATGCTGGCATTATTCGTAATAAGTTAAAGATAAAAGCAACAATAACTAACGCACAAGCTTTTATAGAAATACAAAAAGAATATGGCTCGTTTTCAAAGTATATCTGGGGTTTTGTCAATGGAAAGCCCATTCAGAATAAATGGAAGTCAATAAAAGAAGTTCCTGCAAATACCCCTTTGTCTGACATAATTTCTAAAGATTTAAAAAAGCGAGATTTTAAATTTGTTGGAAGTACTGTGATTTATGCACACATGCAAGCAACGGGTATGCTTAACGACCATACGATTGATTGTTTTAGGTATAAAGAAGTACTAAACGAGTCTCAATAGTGAAATTACAATTTTGGGATTTAGAATTTGTTATTTGGAATATATAAGCGCTACTTCAACAATCTCATCAGCAATTGCCAAACAAGCGGTAGCCGCGGGAGATGGAGCATTTAATACATGCGTTATTCCATCTTTTGTAACAATTTTAAAATCATCTACCATTTCACCATTTGAGTCAATAGCCTGTGCTCTTATTCCCGGTTCACAAGGTGTTACGTCAGTCGTCTCTAATTTTGGCATCAACTTCTGTAATTCTTTAACAAATAAACGTTTTGAGAAGGCTCGTTTGTATTCGTCTAATCCTTTTCTCCAAAACTTAAAGAAAAGTTTCCAAGTACCTTTAAAGGACAAAGCTTCCCAAGTATCTTTAAAATTAAAACTTGTTTTAGTATAGCCTTCACGAGCAAAAGAGAAAACAGCATTGGGTCCACATTCCACATTTTCATCAATCATTTTTGTAAAATGCACTCCTAAAAAAGGAAATTTTGGATCCGGAACAGGATAGACCAAACTTTTTATTTTATGCCTACTTTTCGGTCTAAATTCATAATAGTCACCCCTAAAACCAATAATTTGTAGATTCATGCTTGCCTGATCTTTTGCAGCATTTCTATCAGATTGTAAGCCTGTACAAAAAATTATTTTTTCCGTACTGAAATTACCATTACTAGTTATGACTGTTTTTTTAGCTCCATCTTGTTTCGTCTGAAAGTATTTACAAGAAGTTATAAGCTTACTTTTAGGATTGATTTTAGAAATAAGACTTGCTAATTTGACATTAACAGCAACATAATCAATTATACCGGCTGAGGGAACAAAAATGGCCTTGATTCCTTCAATAAAAGGTTCTTTCTTTTTGATTTCCTCTGAATCTAAATATCTAATTCCGGGTGTTTTGTTTTCAATTCCCCTTAGATAAATATTTTCCAGAGCTTTTAACTCCGAGTTTTTGGTTACGACAATTATTTTCCCACAGACATTATAAGGTATTTTATATTTTTTTGCAAAAGCTACTATTTGTTCCCGCCCCATACGGCAGTTTTTAGCCTTGTAGGAATCGGGAGTATAATAGATGCCGGAATGGATAACTCCAGAGTTTCTACCGGTTTGGTGCATCCCGATTTTAGCTTCTTTTTCGAGTAGCGCAATTGATTTTGCAGGATGTTTTAATTGTAATTTATAAGCGGTTGCAGCACCGACAATACCGGCACCTACTACTATACAATCAAAATGAGTGGATTTTAGGTTTTGATTTTGATATTTTGTGCTAAGCTTTGTTTGCATTGTGAATACATATTAAATAAGCCAAATAGTCTAACATCTATTTTCTATTAGTGAAGCGGTCTAATCTCTATTCTACATATTTTGTGCGTTTCATAAAGAATAAAACAATAAATCCTGCAAAGAAAAATAGTGCGAGCACTAAAACAGAGGTTCGCATTGAATTTGTGATCCCAACTAAAACTCCAAAGATGATTGTTCCGGTTACAATTGCAAGTTTTTCGGTTACATCATAAAAACTAAAATATGTGGCGGTATCAACTGTATCTTCGGGCATGAGTTTAGAATAAGTTGATCGGGCAAGAGTCTGAGTTGCGCCTAGAACCAAACCTAAAAATCCTCCTAAAGCATAAAAATAAATATCTACATGCGGGCTCTGCCCAGGTAATAAATAAGCTGAAAATGTAACGAATACCCAAATAATTAAAGTGATTTTTAGAGTAGTTATGTTCCCTAATTTTTTTGATATTCTAGAAAAAACATAAGCACCTACTACAGCTACTAATTGTACCAGTATTATGGTAATAATTAAATTGGGAATTGGAAGTCCTAATTCTTCATCTCCAAATTTTCCAGCTAGTACAATTATTGTTTGAACACCTGCGCTAAATAAAAAGAAAGAAATTAAGAATATCTTTAATGTATATTGATGTTTTAACTCACGTAATACCTGTCGTAATTCTCTATATCCTTTAAATATAAAATCTTTTTCGGGTTTACGTTTGTGTGTGTTGTAAGGTAAGTGATATAGCGTATATTGCGCAAATCCCATCCACCAAAGCCCCACGATTATAAAACTGAGTTTATAGACAATTATAGGTGCTGATTCTCCTTCTTTTAAAGGTTCAGGTATAAATCCATACCAATGCGGCATCATGATCATCGTAAGAATGAATACCAGTAAAAATACGGAACCTAAATACCCGTTGATAAATCCTTTTGCACTCACTCTGTCATGATCTTCCGGATAAGCAACTTCTGGTAAATAAGCATTGTAAAAAACAATACTTCCCCAAAACCCGATACTCGCTAATATTGAGAACGTAATTCCCACCCAAAGTCGTTCAACACTATCAAAAAAATACAACGCCATTACAGAAAAAGAGCCTAGAAATAAAAAGAATTGTAAAAAGCGTTTCTTATTTCCCATATAATCAGCAATACTCGATAGTATTGGAGAGATAAATGCGACAATTAAAAACGATAAGGATAGTGTATAAGTATAGAGTTCTGTGTTATTAAACTCACCGCCAAAAACAGTAAGTGTAGCATTTTTGCCACCTGTTATAGCTCCGTAATATAGTGGAAAAACTGCGGTTGTTATCACTAAAGGATAAACGGAATTTGCTAGATCATAAAATGCCCATGCACCGATGAGTTTTTTGCTTCCTTTTTTTAACATAAATGCAAATCTACATATAAAAAAACAGTCAAATAAATTTAATAATTAGTATTTGACTGTTTTTTATTATTGTTTATTCAAAATTAATTACCCAAAGTCTGTGCATTAAATTTCTTTGCATATCGTGTAGCGGTTGGAATATATTCAGATAAGGTTTTAATACGTGTTTGATTTGACGGGTGCGTACTCAAAAACTCAGGTGGTTGTTCTCCACCAAGTTGACTCATTCTAATCCATACATTTACGGCTTCCTTTGGTTGGTATCCTGCCATAATCATAAAAACCATTCCTAGTCTATCTGCTTCAGTTTCGTGTACACGGCTGTATTTAAGCATTCCTAATTGGGAGCCTACACCGTATGCAATATTCCAAATTTCTTTTGTTTTTTCGGGTTGATTAGCAGTACCAAGAGCAACAGCTATACCTCCTAATTGGGCAGCATATCCTTGTGTCATACGTTCTTGGCCGTGTTTGGCAAAAGCATGTGCAACTTCATGTCCCATCACAGCTGCGATACCATCTTCGTTAGCACAAACAGGTAGAATACCGGTATAAAAAACTACTTTTCCACCAGGCATACACCAAGCATTAATACTTTCGTCTTCAATTAAGTTAAATTCCCAACGATAACTATCTGCTTCTTTAACCATATCATTGGCACGCATAAAACGATCAACTGCTTTTGAGATTCGACTACCTATGTCTTTAATTTGATTGGTTTTTGCAACATCTTTAGAAACTGCATTTTCACGTAAAAAACCATCATATTGAGCGAAAGCCATAGGCAAAGCTTGAGAATCAGGAATTAAATTTACGCGTTTTCGTCCTGTAATTGGAACGGTACTACAACTTGAAACTATAATCAAAATTGTTAAAAAGGAAACTAATTTTTTCATTTGAATTTGGGTTTTTAATAAATTAATCTTTAAATAATTGATATTAAGAATACATCTAATATCTTTACATCTTCCAAATTTACACATTTTATGCCAAAATCAAAACCGAATCATAAAGTATTTATAATTCCTAAACCTATTTTATATACAGGAAAGTTGCTTCAATTGTTTTCTCCTTATTTGGCAATGCGTTTTGTTTTTATTTTATTTAAGACACCTTATAGGTTTGATAGACCAAGTAGAGAACATAAAATGTATCAAGAATCAAATAAGAAAATGCTTTGGATACCAAACCTTCAAAAGAATATTAAAGTTTATAGTTTAGGTACTGCATCTAAAAAGGTTTTATTAATTCATGGATGGGCTGGTAGAGGTACACAATTGTATAAAATAGCAGAATCATTTGTTGCAAATGGGTTTATGACGATTAGCTTTGATGCAACTGCTCATGGTGAATCTGAAGGGAAAACATCCTCTATGTTGGAGTATATAACCAGTATCTTTGAAATTGAAAAAAAATATGGACCTTTCGATTTTGCAATAGGTCATTCTTTAGGTGGCATGGCGCTATTAAATAGTATAAAACAAGGGCTGAAGCTGGAGAAAAGTGCTATTATTGGAAGTGGAAATTCGATAACTGCTATCTGTAACCAATTTGTAAATAGACTGGGATTAAAACAAAAAGTAGCGGTATTATTGAAAAAGAAAATGGATAAAGTTCTCAATCAAGATTCCGAAGTTTTGTCTGGCTATGTAGCAGCAAGATCGGTTAGGATACCGGTTTTAGTAATTCACGATACAGAAGATACTGATGTAAAGGTAGCGTGCGCGTATGATGTACAGAAAAATCTAGTAAATAGTGAACTTATGATTACCGAAGGGCTTGGACATCGTAGAATATTATCAGATGCAAAGGTTATAAAAAGACTCATCACCTTTTTTGAAAAATAAAATTAAAAGATACAAGAATGTTTAAATATACTATAATATTATCTTTACTTTTGTTGACTGCAGCTTGTCAAAGTCAAGTGCAACAAAAAAACAAATCAACTAAAACGAAAGAAATGACGTATAAAGTTAAAAAGACAGATGTTGAATGGCAAACTGAATTAAGTCCTGCGCAGTTCCATATTCTTCGTGAAAAAGGTACCGAACAACCAGGAACCGGTGCGT
>JAUVOS010000040.1 GCA_030599055.1 Lutibacter sp. | reverse complement strand
GCGCATAAATCTCTGTTTTTCCGCTTCCTGTTATACCGAATAAAACACATAAATCGGTAGCTGTAAAATGCTTTTTAACATCTTTTAAAGCCTTATTCTGATGTCTATTAAGCTTTGGTTTTTGATGCGTTGCTTTACCCGTTCTTATCCGATCCTCTTGCAAACTATATGATTCAAAAAAACCCTTGTCTAATAGTGATTTTATAGCGGAATAACTCAGGTTATTTTTTTTTACAAAAGCCACCAAAGGAATGGGTTTTTTAGTCGCATTTTTTGTTTGAAAATACTGTAAAATTACCTCTCGTTGTTTAGGTGCTCTACTTAATTTATCTAGTAAAATTTGTAAGTTTTCCTCTTCTTTCCATTCCCTAGAAAGCTGTATATATTTTATTAGTTTCGGCGTATATTTTTCATAAACAACTTCCTTTACTTTTATTACTCCTTTGTCTATAAGTGATTTTATAAAAGGCAAGACCGTTTTTCGTGCTAAAATTGCACTTATTTTATCGATACTTAAAGTAGTTTGATATTGTAGTGCTTCAAAAATGAGAAACTCATTATCCGATAATATTTTTTCGTCGGAAAAATCCGGATCTTTCGTTATTATCGTTTCACTTTGCAATAATAATGCGGATGGAATAGCGGCTCTTAAAACTTCTCCCAAGGAACACATATAATACTCAGAAATCCACTGCCAATGTTTAATTTGAGCACTTGTTACAACTGGTTGTTCATCTAAAATTTGATGTATTTCCTTAGCGTCATAAGCAATTGGCGCATTTTGGTGTATCCTGTAAATTATTCCCGTATAAATTTTCCTTTTCCCAAAAGGAACAACTACTCGCATTCCCTTTTGTAAAAAGTCTGCTTCAGCAGCATTTATTTTGTAAGTAAATAGCTTTTGAAGTGGTAAGGGTAATATGACATCAATATAATGCAATACTATTGAGTTAGAGAATGATCAATTTATTTAAAGCTATTATTCAGTACCCATAATAGAGTGAAGTACCCATGAATCCGGATGAACATTTTTTCTAGCTTCCCCCAAATTATTATAAGCATCATGAATATCCAGATGTGAGGTATAGGATACCGCATTAAACACACCGCTAAATCTAGGGATTATATTTGAATTAAAGCCCTTTGAAGTTAACTTTTCATTTAATCTTATCGCATTTGACTTATTTTTAAAACTACCTACAATTATATAATAGGGTTTTGATGATTCTTTATTAGTACTAGTAAGAAAATATGCAACATCTGCTATTCTTTCTTGAATATATACATCATTTGGTTTAATTTTAGATGCATTCATATAAGCCTTTTGCGCTTCGACATACTTTTCTCTCTTAAAAAAATCATCTGCAATTATCACAACCTTATGATATTGAGCTACTTTCTTTTTCATCATAATGGCTTTGTTCACTTTTATAATCTTTTTGTATAAAACAGAATCTAATGGTTTCATTTCTATAGCTTTTTGATAAAAAGCTTCTGCGTTTTCAAGTTCATTCTTATGATAAAGGGAATCTGCTGTTTTTAAAAGGTTATTATACTCCTTTTCTTTTGTATTACAGGCTATGAATATAAAAAATGCTAGTAGCAATATAAGTGTTTTCTTATTCGGCATATTTATTCTCTATATAAATCATATTATAATTATTTTAAAAATATAATCAAGGGGGTGTGATAAAAAAGGAGGAACAAACATAAGTAAATTTATATATTAATTACGAGTTCCGTATCTTAATTTATTAACCAAAAACAAACAAATCAAATAATAAATTGGCAGCCACATAGTTACATAAATGAGTTTATTATTGTACCTAAAATTAAATGTATTAAAAAGCCCCCTTATTTCGAATCTTTAATTTCACTATGCCAAGTAAAGTAGTATCTTTGCATTTCTAAAAAATTACATTAATATGAATCGAGCAGGACATCCCAATAATTATCGGGATTAACACACAAGGGAGTGATTAAAAAACCTTTGCGTCTTAGCGTCTTAGCGGTAAAATTTTAAATATATGAAGATTTCATACAACTGGCTCAAACAATTTATCAAAACAGATTGGGAAGCAGTAAGAACCGGTGAATTGTTAACTGATTTAGGATTAGAAGTTGAAGGAATAGAAACTTTTGAAAGTATAAAAGGAGGTCTTAAAGGACTAGTTGTTGGAGAGGTTTTAACCTGTATAAAACACCCAAATGCTGATAAGTTAAGTCTTACTACAGTTGATTTAGGTGATGGAAAACCCACACAAATTGTATGTGGTGCACCCAATGTAGCAGTTGGTCAAAAAGTAGCTGTGGCAACTATTGGTACAGTTCTATATGACGATAAAGGAAAAGAATTCCCTATAAAAAAAGGGAAAATTCGCGGTGAGGAAAGTTGGGGTATGATTTGTGCCGAGGATGAATTAGGTTTAAGTAATAATCACGATGGAATACTTGTTTTAGACGAATCATGTAAATCTGGCGAAAAACTATCAGACATTTTAGAAATTGAAATCGACGAAGTTTTTGAAATTGGATTGACTCCTAACAGAGCAGACGCCATGAGTCATTATGGAGTTGCACGTGATTTAAAAGCGGGTCTGCAACAACAAGATGTTAGTTTAGAACTTATTTCTCCGTCTGTTATTGATTTTCACGTAGATGTACGAACAAAAAAAATAGCTATTGATGTAGAAAATAAAGAATTAGCTCCACGCTATGTCGGCGTAACTATAACGGATATTAAAGTAAAAGAGTCGCCTCAATGGTTGCAAAATAGACTTAAATCTATAGGAATAACACCTAAGAATAACGTTGTAGATGTCACCAATTTTGTATTACATGAATTAGGGCAACCTTTACACGCTTTTGATGCTGGAAAAATAGAAGGTGATAAAATTCTGGTAAAAACACTTGATTCCGGTACCAAATTTACAACACTTGACGAAGTGGAAAGAAGTTTACATGAAGAAGATATCATGATTTGTGACGGAAATTCAAATCCCTTATGTATTGGTGGCGTTTTTGGTGGTTTAAACTCAGGTGTTACATTAAATACTACTAGTATCTTTTTAGAAAGCGCCTATTTTGATCCTATTTCTATACGTAAGACGGCAAAGAGACATGGATTAAACACGGATGCCTCATTCCGTTTTGAACGCGGAATTGATATAAATTTTGTAAAATACGCCTTAAAAAGAGCTGTTTTATTAATTCAAGAAACTACAGGCGGAAAAATAGCATCTGACATTCAAGAATACTATCCTAATAGGGTAAAAGATTTCGAAGTAGTTGTCAAATACTCAAATATTTACCGACTTATTGGACAAGAAATTCCAAAAGAGACCATAAAAAAAATCCTTGCTTCTTTAGATATAAAAATCAATAGTGAAACCGAAGAAATTTTAGGCCTAACCGTTCCAACATATCGAGTTGATGTACAACGCGAAGCAGACATCATTGAAGAGATATTACGAGTATATGGATACAACCAAGTCGAATATTCCCAAAAGCTGAATACCTCTCTTTCATTTTCGGAAGATAATTCAGAAAAATATGAAAATAAGCTAGCAGACCAACTTGTAGCACAAGGTTTTTATGAGACCATGGCGAATTCATTGACAAAACCCGATTATGTCAATTTATCTGACAGTTTAAAAGAGGAAGTTTCGGTATTGATGCTCAACCCATTAAGTGCCGATTTAGAAGCTATGCGACAATCAATGTTATTTGGCGGTTTAGAAAGTATTGCTTACAATACTAAAAGACAACAACAAAACATTCGTTTTTTTGAATTTGGAAAAACCTATCACAAATATGATAGCGGCTACCAAGAAGAAAAACATTTGGCCTTATACGTTTCAGGTTACCAAAATCAAAACCATTGGCAAATTAAGGAACAAAAAGCTGATTTCTTTTATTTAAAAGCAATCGTATCTGCCTTATTAAATAAATCCGGTATTGCAACAATCAAAACTAAACCGACTAAAAATGCTGTCTTTTCTGAAGGGATTGCTCTATATGATGGCAAAGTAAAAATAGCGGATTTAGGAGTTGTTAAAAAATCCATTTTAAAAAGTTTTGGCATCAAACAAGAAGTCTTATTTGCAGATATTGCGATTCAAAAGCTTTTTGAAAAGTCAGATAAACATCAAATAAAAATCAAAGAAGCACCTAAATTTCCTAATGTAAAAAGAGATTTAGCCCTTTTGTTAGAGCAAAAAGTGATGTATAGCGATTTGTACCATACGGCCTATCAAACGGAGCGCAAGCTCTTAAAAGAAGTTGATCTTTTTGATGTTTATGAAGGTGAAAACTTACCAGAAGGTAAAAAATCATATGCTTTATCTTTTGTCTTGCAAGATGAAAATAAAACATTAAATGACAAACAGATTGATAAAGTAATGCAAAAACTTACGCAAACTTTTGAAAAGCAATTTGGAGCTAGTTTAAGAGGATAATTTTTACGGTTCTACCACGATTTGTGTGGAAATCATTATAACTATTTTTGCTTTGCTACTTAAACTGTTTTTTGAAATTCCAAATCACA
The DNA here is from genome assembly GCA_030599055.1 of Lutibacter sp. Lineage (GTDB taxonomy): Bacteria > Bacteroidota > Bacteroidia > Flavobacteriales > Flavobacteriaceae > DQTL01. Next base: position 9,446 of record JAUVOS010000040.1, on the reverse strand, counting down.
AAAATCAATAAACAAAATTTAAACGGAACTCACACGTACTTTATAGTTTCTACTTTTGATTTTTGAAGTATTTGACATTGGAATTTATTTGGAATTTGCTTATTAGAATTTGATTTTTCATTATTTACTAAAAAAAAAGTTTTTTCCACACAAATCGTGGTAGTACCATTTTTACTATATTTTTTCTGATAGCTAGGGTTTTTATTATTGATTTGTTGTATTTTAGAGACTAAATAGTAAATTCAGTAGAATTTTAGTTGTAAATATTTACTTATTCTATTTTGAATAAAATAAAACTCTTAAATAATATAGTCATGAAATATGTATCCGTTTTTCTACTCGTTATCGTGTTATTTTCAGGAAATCTATCTACTTTTTCACAAAACATCAAACAAAAAATGAAATTGCATCATGAAATTCCTGATGATGAATATGTATATGTAGATCGTAATAAAATGCCAAAATCACCTGCTTATTCATTCCAAAAAAGCTCAATATTTACCACACAAGTTAATATTGATGCGGGAGGAAATAATATTGTTGGCGATGCTGCTAATGAACCTTCCATTGCTATTGACCCTACTAACCCTATGAAAATTGTTATTGGATGGCGACAATTTGATACTGTTGACAACAACTTTAGACAAGCAGGTTATGCCTTTTCAAATGATGGAGGAAACACTTGGACTTTCCCTGGACCAATTGACCCAGAAGTTTTTAGATCGGACCCAGTGCTTGACTTTGATGCTGATGGGAATTTTTTTTATAATAGTTTAACAATTGAAGCAGGCGATTACGTGTGTGACGTTTATAAAAGTGATGATGGTGGCGTAACCTGGGATAATGGTACAGATGCTCAAGGAGGAGACAAGCAATGGATGCGAATTGATAAAACGGATGGAATTGGTGCCGGAAATAACTATTCTTTTTGGTCTTCGTATTGGAGTGTTTGTTATCCAGGCGCTTTTACTCGTTCTACAGATGGAGGAACAAGCTTTGAAAATTGTGTAACTGTTTCAGACGACCCCCGCTGGGGAACACTCGCTGTTGGTTCAGATGGTGAGTTATACATTGTCGGAGAAGGACAATACACAATTACTTTAGTTAAATCTACCAATGCAAAAGACCCCGCTGAAAATGTTACTTGGGATTTTACAACCTCTGTGAATCTTGATGGGGAATTAAACGGATGGGCTCCTATCAATCCTCAAGGTTTGATTGGTCAGGCATGGGTAGATACCGATGTATCTGATGGACCAGGAGAAGGCAATGTTTATGTATTAGCTTCTGTAGCTCGTAATTCAAATAGTGATCCTGCTGATGTGATGTTTGCAAAAAGCACAGATGGAGGAATTACTTTTGAAAATCCCATAAAAATAAATACCGATTCAAGTACTACTAACTACCAATGGTTTGGTACAATGTCTGTGGCTCCTAATGGCCGTATTGATGTTGTATGGTTAGACACACGCGATGCCCCAACAAGTTCACCACATAATTCTGCATTGTATTACTCCTACTCTACCGATCAAGGTGTAACTTGGTCACAAAATGAGCAATTATCTGATTATTTCGACCCACATATTGGTTATCCGCAACAAAACAAAATGGGTGATTATTTTGATATGAAATCTGATGAAGACGGAGCACATTTAGCTTGGGCAAATACTCTAAATGGCGGACAAGATGTTTATTACACTTATATTACACTTAGTTCAATTGGAATAAATGAAAATGCAACTATTGATTCCTTTTCAGTTACAAACTATCCAAATCCATTTTCTAATAAAACCACTATATCCTTTTTTCTAAAAAATAATACAAATGTTTCGATTGATGTATTTAATATACTTGGGAAAAAAGTAAAAAGTTTGTTGAATAACGAACTAGAAACAGGAAGGCACAAAATTTTATGGAACGGAAAAAACGACTTAGGCAATCACCTAGCTAACGGGTTTTATTTTTATAAAATTAAAGCAGGAAACGCTACTGTTACAAAAAAGATGTTGTTAAAGCATTAAGGCGGTTTTAGTTTTTAGTAGAATTTGGAGGGTTTGCTTATCGGTTACTTGTATGGTTAGTGGCGTGGTAAAATTACTAAACTTTCAGTTAAGCACCAAACTCAGTTTAATGAACTGACCTTTGGATTTAGCAAATAGTAGCCATTAACTATACAAATTGTTGTGCTTTCGTTTTTTATAATTCGGTATCTAATTTATTAGGATTCTGACGTGCATCAAAAAATGTAATAATTTCAATTTCTTTTTCTATGTTGATTCTATAGAAAAATGTTATTTGTTTTGTCAATACACACTTATGCAATCCAGTTCGCTTATCTGATTTAGGACAACTTTCAGGAAAAATTGATATTTGTTTAAACTTGGCTCTAAGATTTATTATAAAATCATTTTTTGTTTTTTTACTCCATTTTTCAAGTAAATAGGCTAAAAGTATATCAAGTTTATATTCAGCTTGTTTGGATAGAAAAACTTTCATTTATGATATTTTTTTCAAATAATCATCGAATAACACTCTTTCCCCATTATCTAATTCTTTAATTCCTTTTTCTATTTCCTTCTGTTCAGATAAAGATAATTCATCCCAAAAATCTTTTTTTTCTCTTATGACAAAGGCTCTCAATTTTTCAACAAATTCTGCACTTTCAATACTTAAAATAAGTTTTGCAAGTTCAATTTTAGATGTTTGTAAGTCCATAATATAATATTTTAGTCAAAGATACATTTTTTCAAGAAGAAATCTTTAGTTTTCTGGCGGTTTTGAAAGAATGATATAATTAGACTCTATAATTCTTACTTTAAAAATATCCCCTTGTACAAAGTTTTCCTTTATCCAATTTCTATATACTTTACCTGCCATTATTCTTGGTGTTTTATTTGTGTTCGCTGTTCTATTTACATATGCCCCTTGACAATATATTTCAGAATTTTCTCCTAATTGTATAAGAATATCTGACAAATCTTTTCCAAATAATTCTGAATGTTTCACTCTTACATTAAAAAAACCGTCAAAATAATATGCTTTTCCAATTGTTACGATGAATGAATCTGTAGTATCATTAAGGCTTGGGTTACGGTAATTTGTATTCATTTTTTTTGGATTTTTTCCTGTAAAATTCCATTCTGGCTTCACTTCTGAGATTAATGTGTCTTCTAATCCTGCTGCTAAATTTATTTGATAATTTCGATATTTTAATTGGGCATTATCAATAAAAATATAAATATCAATTTCAAACTCATTATTTAATAATTCAATTATATTTTTGTTAACTCTATAATTTGTTCTTTGAGATACTGAAGGCTTCTTATATCCATATAATCTTTGAGTTATTGTTTTTACTGTTTTTCCAATATACATTACTTTTTCATCACAAATAAAAGAGTATAAGATGTTTTTTTGAGATTTATTAGTATCTAAATAGTATTCTAATTCATTTTTTTTGAGTTTCCATTTCCCAATTTTTACAAATCCAATTTCGGTTAATTTTTCCATATATTATTACATTTTGGATTTGTTTTTTAATGAAGCACAACGTTAAGATAAAGTTTCGTATTAATAAACTATATCGTCTGATAAGCAAATTACGGTGAAAAAAATGATACAATCAAGTGAATTATACAAAGATCTTTGGATAAAAAATAATCAGTTCAATAACAAAAGCGCCTAAAGCCGCAAAGAAAACACCTCCGGCAGCAACGTCTTTTATAAAACCAATTCGGTTGTGCTGTTCTTTATGAACAAAGTCACTTAGTTTTTCAATAGCCGTGTTTAATGCTTCAACTGCTAATACCATAGTAACTGCGATAGTATGAAACAGCCATTCTGTCGGGGACAATTTATAATAAAAACCGGCAATAGTTAGTAGTATTGCGAGAGCAAATTGCACCATACCACTAGGCTCACTTGTGATAAAAAGAAAAGCTCCTTTTATGGCGATAAAGCCTCCGCGAATTCTACCTTTTATAAATTCTATTATTTGTGTTTTTGTAGCCAATTTGTGTTGCTTTAATTTAGCACAAAAGTAGTAAGAAAAAAATTAAGGGGTTATGAGTTAGAAGTCGAACGTATATATACCGTACAGGATACTGCGAAGTTATAAACTTCGCAGAGCCTGCGGTTACAAACTTCGCAGAGCCAGCGTAGAAATTTGAAGTTAGCGGCTAGAAGTCAGAAGCCCGAAGTAGGAATTTTACTTCTTACTTCGGGCTTCTGACTATAAACTTAATTTAAGTCTTACTTTAAAGCATTCATTACTTCGTCGTAGTTAGGCTCATCTACAATTTCCGGAACTTGTTGTGTATAGCTTACAGTTCCTTCTTCATCTAAAACAATAACTGCACGTGAATGTAGTTTTGCCAAAGGTCCATCTTTTATTTCCAAACCGTATTTCTTACCAAATTTTCCGCGTTTAAAATCGGATAAGGTAATGACGTTTTCTAAACCTTCCGCACCACAAAAACGTGCTTGTGCAAAGGGTAAGTCACGTGAAATACACAATACTTTTGTGTTTTCTAGGTTTCCTGCTGCTTCATTAAAATGTCTTACAGAAGCCGCACAAGTCGGTGTATCTAAACTTGGAAAAATGTTTAAGACTACTTTAGAGCCTTTAAAATCTGAAAGTTTTTTGGTGCTTAAATCAGCGGCTACTAATTTAAATTTCTTTGCTTTTGAGCCTACTTTTGGCAATTTACCCGAAGTTTTAAATTCGGTTCCTTTTAATGTTATTTTTGACATAGTTTGTGATTATATGATTAATAGTATTTATTGTAAAAAGAGGTAGGAATAACACTGTTATTCCATTCCTCTCTGTTTAGTTAGTAGTATTAAATTGGTTATAAGTTTGCTACTCGTTAGTGTTTCTTAAGATAACTTGCAACACCTTCATGTGTAGCTTGTAATCCTTCCTTATCTGCATTCCAGTTTGCGGGACAAGCTTCGCCGTGTTCTTCATTGAACTGTAAAGCATCTACCATACGAAGTGCTTCTTCAACATTTCTACCCAAAGGTAAATCATTTACCACTTGATGACGAACAATACCTTCTTTGTCTATTAAAAATAACCCACGGTAAGCTATTAATTCGTTATCAGCTTGTAAATTTTCCTCTTCATCATAGAAAAAATCACCTGTTAAAACATCAAAGTTTTTTGAGATGGTTTTGTTTGTATCTGCTACAATCGGATAGGTAACTCCTTTAATACCACCTTCTCCTTTTTCCATTTGCAACCATCCCCAATGCGATTGTTCTGTGTCTGTAGAGCAAGCTACAACAGCAACACCTCTTTTTTCAAATTCACTTAATTTTTCTTGAAATGCGTGTAACTCTGTAGGACACACAAAAGTAAAATCTTTTGGGTAAAAGAAAAATACGACATGTTTTTTTCCTAGGTACTGGTCTAATGAAAAGTTTTCTACAAATTCACTTCCATTAATAACTGCTTGTGCGTTAAATTGTGGGGCTTTTTTGCCTACTAATACTGCCATAATTATGTTTATTTTTAAGTTTTTATTTTTAACAGTACAAATGTATTGAGATTTAATCTTTCATCATAGTCTTTTGATATTAATATTTTATTGATTGATAGATAATTCTTATGGCTTTGGGCTTTGGGCTTTATGCGATACGCTGTACGCGATACGCCGTACGCTTTATGCGATACGCCGTACGCTTTATGCGATACGCTGTGTTTGAAAAATTGTTTTTGATCGTAAAGCATAAAGCAATTTGCGTAAAGCAATTTTCGTAAAGCGTAATGCGTAAAGCAATTTGCGTAAAGCGTAAAGCATAAAGCAATTTGCGTAAAGCGTAATGCGTAAAGCGATTTGCGTAAAGCGTATCGCGTACAGCATATTGCAAAAACTATAATAATGCTTACTTTCGCGAACTAACTATTCAATGCATGCTATTAGCTCAATATACAAGAGAGTTTAAAACGAATCTAAGCCTAGCCACTCCGGTAATTATGGGTTCTTTAGGACACATTTTGGTCGGCTTGGCTGATGATATGATGGTGGGTGTTTTGGGTCCGATACAGCTAGCAGCTACCTCATTAGGAAATAGTTTGGTATTTATTGCTATCTCTATTGGTATCGGATTTTCACTAGCACTAACTCCTTTAATTTCTGAAGCTGACGGTGAAAATGACGTGCAAAAAGGAAGAAATATCTTTCAACACGGTATGTTGTTGAATACTAGTTTGGGAGTTGTGATGTTTATTGTTCTGTTGTTTGCTAAACCCATTTTATATCATTTAAAACAACCTCCTGAAGTAGTTGAATTAGCAGTACCTTACTTTAGAATTGTTTCACTATCAATGATTCCATTTATGATGTTTCAAGGATTAAAACAATTTGCTGATGGTATGGCACAAACGAAACATGCCATGCGTGCGACTATTATTGCTAATGTAATAAATGTGTTTATCAATTTTTTATTGATTTATGGTATTTGGATTTTTCCACGTTTGGAATTAGTAGGCGCAGCAACCGGAACGATTATTTCACGTGTTGCCATGTTGATTATCTTGTTTTATATGTTGCGTCAACAAAAAATATTTGAAGCCTTTTTTCAAAAATTAAAACGAACAGAAATCAAATGGAAATATTTTTATAAAATCATCAACCTTGGATTTCCAACCGCTTTGCAAATATTGTTTGAAGTAGCTGCTTTTGTCGGAGCTGTATTACTTGCGGGTGTTTTAGGCGCTTATCCTCAAGCTGCCAACCAAATAGCTATGAAACTCGCCTCTACCACTTTTATGATTGCTATTGGTTTAGGAGTGGCAACAACCGTTAGAATTGGCAATCAAAAAGGGATAGGTGACTTTATCAATTTACGACGCATTGCCTTTTCAAATCAATTATTAATTGCACTAATTATGCTAGGGTTTTCCATGTTGTTCTTTCTTTTTCACAACTATTTACCCTATGCTTTTACTCAAAACAAAGAGGTCGTTGACATTGCAGCAAAGCTTTTATTAATCGCTGCTGTTTTTCAATTATCAGATGGATTACAAGCTGTTATTTTAGCCTCTTTACGGGGAATACAAGATGTATGGATGCCTTCTTTATTAACTTTTATCGCCTATTGGATTATTGGTTTTCCAATAAGTTATTATTTGGGTTTACATACAGAATATAAAACTATTGGAATTTGGATTGGTCTGTCAATAGGGCTTACTACTTCCGCAATTTTCTTATTTTTGCGTTTTAATCACAAAACTAAAAAACTAATACAACAACATCATGCAACTACCTAAATTTCTTATCGGTGATCATTCAGAATATTCAGATGCTATTTTTGTAATACATACTGAATACCCGCGTTTTATTATCAATCTAGTAGATGATGAAATAATATGGTTGGAAGATTTACTCGGTGAAAATGAAGAAGAATTATCACTTGAAATGGCTCATTTAATTGAAGAAGCCGGGCAATTCTATGATAAAGAGATTGAATCACTAGAATTTAATACTGATGACAATAATTAGATTTTAAAACGTTAGTATTGATAATGAAGTATTTTTTATTCATAATATCTTTTTTTACGCTAAGTAGTTACGCACAAACTGGAGGAGAACAAGTATATTCTTTTTTGAACTTTTCTACGTCTGCCAGACAGACTGCTTTGGGAGGAAGTGTATTGACTTTGACAGATGATGTCAACCAAGCCTTGTGGAACCCTGCAACTATCAATGAAGAAATGGATTCAAAGGCATCAATTAACTATGTTAATTTCTTAGCAGAAATTAATTATTTATCAGTGGCGTATGCCTACACCGTTGACAAACACATAGGGACATTTCACTCTGGTTTGACCTATTTAAATTATGGAACTTTTATCGCAGCTGATGAAAACGGTTTAGAAACAGGTACATTTAAAGCATTTGATATGGCTTTTTCTGTTGGGTATGCGTATAAAATTCCGCGTACTAATTTCTTTGTCGGGGCAAATGCCAAAATAATTAATTCGGTTATTGAGCAATATTCCTCTTTAGGGCTTGCAGCTGATGTTGGCGTACTTTATTTCAATACAGATAAACCCTATAGGTTTTCAGCCGTTGTGCGTAATGCAGGATCGCAAATAACAAACTATACCGATCTACAAGAACCACTACCTTTACAGATACAGCTAGGTGGTAGCTTACAGTTAGAACATGTTCCACTTAGATTATATGGAACTTTAGATAATTTGCAACGTTGGAAACTAGCCTATAACAATCCGTCTAATAGTACAACCGATTTTGAAGGAAATGTAACATCAAACGAGCCTACGTTTATCAACAATTTGATGCGACATGTTGTGGTTGGTGCTGAACTATTTCCTGATAAAGGATTCTCACTACGTACCGGATTTAACTTTCAAAGAGCACAAGAACTGAGTTTAAACAACAAACGAACTTTCGCTGGAATTAGCTTTGGCTTTGGATTAAAAGTTAAGCGATTCAAACTAAATTATGCCTTTTCAAAATACCATATTGTTGCAGATACGCATTCGTTTAGCCTTGAAATAAATCTACACTAGATATGCCAAAGAAAAACCCAAGTATTACAATTGCAATAGACGGTTATTCTTCCACTGGTAAAAGCACGGTAGCAAAACGATTAGCGAAAGAACTTAGCTATGTTTATGTGGATACTGGTGCAATGTACAGAGCCATAACTTTATATGCTTTAGAAAATCAATATATCGACAAAAAAAGATTTGACAAAAAATCTTTAATTACAAGTTTACCCAATATCAATATAAAATTCAAATTCAATAAGGAATTAGGATTTGCAGAAATGTTTTTAAATGACAAGAATGTTGAAAAAGACATAAGAAGTCTGCGCGTTTCCAATTATGTAAGTCCTGTGGCTACTGTTCCTGAAATACGTAAATATTTGGTAAAAATTCAGCGAGAATATGGAAAAAACAAAGCGGTTGTAATGGATGGTAGAGATATTGGTAGTGTGGTATTTCCGGATGCCGAGTTAAAAATTTTCCTTACAGCAGATCCTAAAATTAGAGCGGAAAGACGTTTGTTAGAACTAAAGGAAAAAGGCTTTAAGGGTAATTTTGAGGAAATCATTCAAAATGTGATAAATCGAGACAGAATTGATAGTACAAGAGCAGATTCTCCTTTAAAAAAGGTTGCTGATGCTTATGAGATTGATGTCTCTTATATTAACAAAGAAGAACAATTTCAACAAATACTAGACTTAGCCAGAGAAAGATTAGCAAGATAGAATTCTTAACGATAGGAATCATATATTGTTTTATAAGCTTTACTCCTATTTTCTCCAATAGGACACCTATGATAGATTTGATAAATCTGAATTAATACTTTTTACTTTTTTCCATTACCGAAAAAAGTAACAAAAAAGTCTAGGCTTCCTAAATTTTATCTAAATTTTACATTTGCTTTCTAAAATTTAAGAACTCGTAT
>JAUVOS010000072.1 GCA_030599055.1 Lutibacter sp. | reverse complement strand
TGTAATGTTGCCAATTTATCATATGTAACTGAGAAAATAGAGGCAGCCATAAGCTTTAGAGTCAAAGCCAATGAATATTTTATTCCGATGGAAGAGGCAGTAGATACAGAAGCTGAAAAAATAAAACTACAGGAAGAGTTAGAATATACAGAAGGTTTTTTGAAATCTGTACAAGGGAAACTTAAAAATGAACGTTTTGTAAATAATGCTCCTGAACAAGTTGTTGCTACTGAACGTAAAAAAGAAGTGGAAGCATTGGATAAGATTGAGACACTAAAAGCAAGAATTTCAGACTTATAATACGTTTAATGAAAAAATAAAGGATTTATTATCTAAAATTCATTTTTTCTTTTTAACTTTGACCGACCGTTCAGTCAAAAATAATGAGCCCACGTACCAAAGAACAGTTATTGGATTTAAAAGAAGCCAGAAAAGAACAAATTCTTATGGCAGCCTTAGAATTGTTTGGCTCAAAAGGCTATCAAACTACTTCAATCAGTGAAATAGCTAAAAAAGCAGAATTATCTAAAGGATTACTTTATAATTACTTTGAAAGTAAGGAAGAATTGTTGAATGAAGTGGTAGTTTTTGCTTTTAAAGAAACAACAGAAGCAGGAGAATCGGTACTAAACGAAGAAAATCTTACTGCTGATGAATTGTTAGTATCACTTGTTGATTCTTATTTTTTGATGATGAAAGAACAAGAAGAATTGATGAAATTAGTTTTATCGTTAGCAGTTCAGGTAAGTGCTATTCCATCCGTCCACAATACAATAACGATGGTTTACAATAGCCTGCTTGAACAATTAGAAGTAATCTTTATCAATTTAGGATATGAAAATCCAAAAAACGAAGCCATGCTTTTTGGCGCTATTGTTGATGGTATTGGAATACAGTATATGCTCGACTCAGAAGGCTATCCACTGGATGAGATGAAAAGTTTAATTTTAAAAAAATATATCGATTATGAAAATTAGCTATAAAACGGTATTTGTTATATTTCTAATGCTTTTGTTAAAAGTGTCATATGCACAAACAGCCGAAGAAATAATTCAAAAAGCGGATGAAAAATACCGTGGTAAATCCTCCTATTCTGAAATGACCATAGATATTGTTCGTCCAAAATGGTCCAAGCAAATGAAAATGAAAGGATGGTCAAAAGGAACTAAATATTCGGTGTCCATAGTTACAAGTCCAGCTAAAGAGAAAGGAACAGTTTTTTTGATGCGAGACAAAGAAGTATGGAATTATATGCCAACTATAGATCGTACCATTAAATTTCCGCCCTCAATGATGCTACAAAATTGGATGGGAACTGATTTAACGAATGATGATTTAGTAAAACAATCGTCAATTCTGGAAGATTATACCCATAAAATAACTGGAGAAGAAATCAAAGAAGGATATAATTGCTGGGTAATTGAATTGACACCTAAAGAAGATGCTCCTGTAGTTTGGGGAAAAGTAATTATTTGGGTAGATCAAAAAGAGTATATGATGTTGCAAACGGATTATTATGACGAAGACGATTATTTAGTAAACCAAATGATTGGATCTGATGTTAAAGAGTTTGATGGCAAGACACTACCTTCCAAATTGCGTATTATTCCAGTGGAAGAAGAAGGACAAGAAACTATCTTGACTTATGACAACTTGGAATTCGATTTGGAAATATCAGATCAATATTTTACAACTAATTATATGAGGAGAATAAGATAGTAAAAAGTTTAAAGTTCAAAGTAAAAAGTTAGAAAATCTTATAATTCCAACTTTATAAACTTTAAACTTTACAAACTTAAAACTTTACAAACTTTAAAACATGCTTCTAAAACTTGCCTGGCGAAACATTTGGCGGAATAAGCGCCGAACACTTATTACAATAGCCTCAATTTTCTTTGCCGTATTGTTTTCCATTTTTATGAACTCTTTTCAAAAAGGGGCATGGGTTCGAATGTTAGACAATATTGTCAATTATTATTATGGTTATGCACAAATACATCAAAAAGGCTATTGGGAAGAAAAAACCCTAAATGAATCCTTAGAATTAACCGATGAACTTTTACAGTTACCTGCTCAAATAGATGGATTAGAAAAAGTTATACCGCGTTTAGAAACTTTTGCTTTACTTTCTTCAGGTGAACACACCAATGGGATGATGATCGTTGGAACAGATCCAGAAGCAGAGGAAGCCTTAACCCAACTCCAATCTAGAATTACCGAAGGAAAATACTTTGACAAATCAGACAAAGCCTTGTTAGTTGCTGGAGGCGTTAAAGATTTACTGAAAGTTAATCTTGGTGACACATTAGTTATTCTTACGCAGGGTTATCATGGTCTTAATGCAGCGGGAAAATATCCCATAAAAGGCGTTGTTCATTTTGCATCACCAGATTTGAATAAAAGAATGGTTTACTTGCCTTTGGACGAAACACAAAATTTGTTGGGAGCTAATTCGTTGGCTACTTCACTAGCACTTAAGTTAGACGATATAGATGATTTAGAGAGTGTCATAGAACAGTTAAACGAAAAATTAGATACAGAAACCTACGAAATTATGGATTGGCAAGCCATGATTCCAGATTTGGTAGAAGCACAAAAAACAGATGCCGCCGGTAACTATGTTTTTCTTGTAGTACTGTATCTCATAATCTCATTTGGTATTTTTGGGACCATTTTAATGATGGTAAAAGAACGAGAATACGAATTTGGAGTTTTACTTTCAATAGGAATGAGTAGAGGCCTTTTAGCTCTTTCAACTTGGCTTGAAATACTGTTTATGGCAATAATTGGTGTGATACTTGGAATCCTAGGTGCCATTCCCTTAGTTTACTATTTCAAAGTAAATCCTATCGATTTTAGTCAATATGGAGATGAGATGGCAAATACCTATGAAAAATGGGGATTCGATCCTATATTTCCAACTATCATGGACGCATCCTTGTTTTATTCACAGGCAATTTTGGTTGTTGTAATTACTAGTTTGTTGGCGCTATTTGCCATTTGGAAGATCTACAGATTGGAACCTGTAAAAGCGATGAGAGAATAGTTTATTAGACACAAGACTATAAGATTTAAATTAGTTTAAAAAATAAAGATTAGTATGAGATTAATTGACAACGTAGCTAAATCCTTAGATAAATCAGTCTATTGTCTAACGTCTTTAAGTCTAACGTCTAAAAGTCTTTACTTCACTCAAAATGAAGAAGGATATTATATTTAACAAAAACAACTAAGTATGTTAATCAAAATAGCTTGGCGAAACATTTGGCGAAGTATTACAAGAAGTCTGGTAGTTATTGGTGCTATTGTAATAGGTATTTGGTCGATTATATTTTTAGTGGGTATGGTTAATGGCATGATAGAGAGCTATATTGACAATGCCATTAAAAATGAAGTTTCCCATATAAAAATTCACCATACTGAATTTATCAAAGACAAAGAAAGCAAATACTATATTTCTGATATTGCTTCGGTAAAAAGTGCTGTGGATACGATTAGTGGCGTAAAAGCTGTTTCTTACAAAACCATTATAAATACTATGATTGGCTCCAGTCATTCTAGTCGTGGCGTTAGTACGGTTGGCGTTGTCCCTAAAGATGAAGCAAATGTTTCAGGTGTATCCGATCGGATTGTAGAAGGAGATTATTTGTCCGACACTAAAAAAAATCAGATTCTAATCAGTAAAAGACTAGCAGAAAAGTTGAAAGTGAAATTACGATCTAAAGTTGTGTTGACCTTTCAAGACTTAGAAAACGAAATAACAATGGGTGCTTTTAGAGTAGTTGGACTGTTTGATACGGGAAACTATATGTATGATGAATCTGTTGTTTTTGTAAGACAAGAAGACATAAATAAGCTCTTAGGAATGAACGGTTATGGACACGAAGTAGCCATTTTATTAGATGACTTGTCCGATATGGATCGCGTGCAACAAAGCATTGCAAAACTTTTTCCTACTCTTTTAGTTAGAAATTATAAAGAAATACAACCAGAGCTTGCCTTGTTTCAATCTCAGATTAAAATGGCAGGAGTAATTTATATGGTAATATTTATGTTAGCGCTTATTTTTGGAATCGTCAATACAATGATGATGGCAGTTTTAGAAAGGGTTCGTGAATTGGGTATGCTAATGTCCGTTGGAATGAACAAAGTAAAAGTATTTCTTATGATTGTTGTTGAAACATTGCTACTAGCCATTGTTGCAGCTCCTATCGGTCTACTTTTGGGTTATTTAACCACGAGTTATTTTCATAAAACAGGTATAAACTTGTTTTTTTATTCGGATGAAGGAATGAAACAATTTGGCATGGATAAATTTATCTATCCAAATGTATATACAGATACCTATTTGCAATTGGTCATTGCGGTAAGCTTAACAGCCTTGTTGGGTTCCTTATATCCAGCGTGGAAAGCTGTCAGTTTACGACCTGTTGAAGCAATTAGAGGAAGCTTTGCAACTGAAAAAACAAGAATATTTAAAAGAATAATAAATTATATAAAGACCAAGTTGTTAAAAAAGCAGATCGAATAAATCATTATTTCGGCTTATCTCGGTTCCAGCCTGTCTTGAGCGAAGTCGAAAGGCTTGATAACCAAATAAGCTCGATAAGCATAATCAAGTAATCGTCAATCGAATAAATCATTATTTCGGTTACAGCCTGCCTTGAGCGAAGTCGAAAGGCTCAATAACCGTAATCGAACAAATCATAAATCATAAATCGTAAATAAATATGAGTTTAATAGAAATTAAAGGAATTACAAAAACCTACAATCCCAAAAAAATACCAGTTCGCGCCTTGCGTGGTATAGACTTACTTATCGAAGAAGGTGAGTTTACCGCTATTGTTGGTCCATCAGGTTCTGGGAAAACTACCTTGTTGAATATAATTGGAGGTTTAGACAGACAAACGGAAGGAGAAATAATTGTGGATAGTGTTAACATTACTGATTTGTCCGACAATAAAATGATAGATTTCAGAAAAAGTAAAATTGGTTTTGTGTTTCAATCTTATAACTTAATTCCGGTTTTTACAGCGGCAGAAAATATTGGGTTTATCATGTTGTTACAGAAAAAATCTAAAAATGAAATTTCCACACGAGTAGCAGAATTACTAAAATCGGTGGGAATTGAAGCACAAAAGAACAAACGTCCCAACGAAATGAGTGGAGGACAGCAGCAAAGAGTTGCTGTTGCTAGAGCTTTGGCTTCCAAACCCAAATTTGTATTGGCAGACGAACCAACGGCCAATTTGGATTCAAAATCTACTACAAATTTGTTAGATATAATGGAAAATTTGAATAAAAATGAAGGTATAACTTTTGTTTTTTCCACACACGATCAGCGCGTTATTGATAGAGCTCATAGAGTAGTTACCATAGAAGACGGTAGAGTTATTAGTGATGTGAAAGTTGAAAAAGTTAAAAGTTAAAAGTTTAAAGTTGGAGGTTATGAGTCGGAAGTTAGAAGTCGGAAGTTGTCTCCAATTATAATCATAAAAGAAATAAAAGGTCATATAAGTTTTTTTTTATTTTCTTTTATGCCTTTTATGGTTAAGAAGTTAGAATTATTGAGAATTATTGAATATAGAACAATGAGAAAACTTTGCGACTTTGCGACTTTGCGAGAGGAAAAAACCATTGCGACCCTTGCGAAAACTTTGCGACCTTTGCGGTTAATATTTTTTATACTAGTATTCATTTCAAATTCGCATGCCCAAGAAACCCAAACCTGGTCACAAAAAAACATCCAATTCTCGGGTTATATAAAATATTTGAATACATCGACTTTTCAAGATTTAGATGCTATGGTAAATGATAATTTATTGCACAATAGACTGAATCTAAAAGTGTATTTAAACGAAAACTTTACGACAGCATTAGAACTGAGAAGTCGTATTTTTTGGGGCAATTCTGTGCAAATGATTCCCAATTATGCCGATTTGATCGATTTCGATATACATGATATTGATTTAAGTGCAATTGTAGTAGATGAACCTGCGTTGTTAGTACATTCAAAAATAGATCGTTTGTATGTAGATTACCAATCCGAAAAGTGGCATATTACATTAGGACGACAACGCATAAATTGGGGTAAAAACCTCGCTTGGAATCCCAATGATTTGTTCAACGCTTATAATTTTTTTGATTTTGACTATGAAGAGCGTCCTGGATCAGATGCTTTGCGAGTTCAATACTATATATCTGGGAATTCCAGTATTGAATCGGCGATAAATTATACGGAATATTGGGATGATAATACGCTAGCATTAAAGTATAATTTCCATAAATTCGATTATGATTTTCAAGTATTAGTCGCGAAATATTATAGAGATTATACTTTGGGAATAGGCTGGGAAGGAGCTATAAAAAATGTTGGAATTAAAGGTGAAGCGAGTTACTTTATTCCACAGGAAAGTTCCCTTACAAATGAGGACGTATTTGTTGGTGCGCTTTCTTTTGATTATTATTTTAAAAATGGAATAGCGACTAACTTGGGAACTTTGTTTAACAGTTCTGGTGTCACATCACAGTCAGATGTCGATTTTACAAGTTTGACTAACTTCAATCAAACAGCAAAGACATTGATGCCTAATCAATGGTCCTTTTTTGGACAATTGTCCAAAGCTATTACGCCTGCTATAAATACCTCATTCTCCAGTATATATGCCTATGAGCTAAAAGGAGTTTACTTAATGCCACAGGCAAGTTATAGCATTGCCCAAAACTGGGATTTTGACTTGTTGGCTCAGGTTTTTTATGGTAAACAAAACGAAAATTTTGAAAATGTTGCCAATTCTATTTTCCTTAGATTTAGGTGGAGTTATTAGATTTTCTTTTGAAATCAAGTTATTTAGATTACTAATTGTAAAATATATATTACAAAAACTTAAAACGTATTATAAGAAATACATAAAGAATATTTGTTATATCGAGAAAACATTTATATATTTGTATCTTGTAAATAACAATATTGCAGATAATGAATCAATTATTTTCCATATCAGATAGAAAAATTGAAGCAACAAACTTTAGTTTTGTAAGGTATTTGTATAGTGAGATTGAATGGAATTTACCATTAATAATCCTAAAAGGAGCAAGAGGTGTTGGCAAGACTACCTTATTGCTTCAACGAGCAAAACAGCTGAAAGAGCAGAATAAAAAAATATTGTATTGTTCCTTGGATCATCCTTATTTTGAGACAAATAGGCTGTATGATTTAGCGACTTATTTGTACGAAAACAAAATCTACCATTTGTTTATTGATGAAATTCACAAGTACGAGTTTTGGGCGAAAGACTTAAAAGCGATAAATGACGCTTATGATAAAATGAAAGTAGTAGCAACGGGTTCCTCAATTTTGAATATTATACAAGGAGAAGCAGATTTGAGTCGAAGAATTGCTTCCTACGATTTGGCAGGATTATCATTTAGAGAATATTTGAATTTTAAAGAAAACCAAGATTTTGAAACCTATAAGCTTTTTGATATACTTAAAAATCATGCGGAATTAAGCGATGAAATAGCTGAAAAAATTGATATTCTCAAGCATTTCGAAAAATATTTAAAAATTGGCTACTACCCATTTTTTAAAGAGTCTATTCATCAGTTTCCCAATAGATTGTTGCGAACCACTTATACAGTGATTGAAAATGATATTCCAGCTTTTGAAAATATAGATTATCAGAGTGTTAGGAATTTAAGAAAACTATTGTATTATATTTCAACTTCCGTTCCCTATACGCCAAACATTACTCAGTTAGCTCAAAAAGTTGGCACATCAAGACCCCAATTACTAAAAATGTTAGATTATTTGGAAAGAGCTCAAATTCTCTTACTGCTAAAAAGTGGCTCAAAAGGCGTTTCAAAAATGACAAAACCAGACAAAATATTTTTACAAAACACCAATTTGGCTTATATATTTGAAACGGAAGAACCTAATTTAGGAATGCTAAGAGAAACTTTTTTTTATAACCAATTAAAAGTAAAGTATATGGTTACCCATCCAAAATATGGCGATTTTTTAGTAGAAAAAGATTATGTTTTTGAAATTGGTGGCGCTGGTAAATCTTTTAAACAAATTGCAGGAGTTCCAAAATCTTATATAGCAGCTGATAGTATCTTACAAGGTCAGGATAGAAAAATACCGCTATGGATGTTTGGGTTTTTGTATTAAACTATATGGTAAACAAAACGATAATTTTGAAAATGTTGCCAATTCTATTTTCCTTAGATTTAGGTGGAGTTATTAAGCTCCTTCAAGAGAAAATATTTTTTAAAAGCACTTGATTATTTTCAGTAGATTTGAATGCATTTTTAAAATGAAATTATGATTAAGCCTAGGATACTTACCAACACTTTTTTTGCAATTTTTCTTATTATTCTTTTTTCATGTAATTCCAAACCTAAGAAGGAAATAGAAGTAATCAAAGAAGAAATAGAACTGATTCCTGAAGAAGCAGTAGAGGAGATAGATAGTATCTCCGAAAAAATTATCGTTATTCCAGTAGTTGCAATTCCATTTGATTTAGCCCAAAAACAACCTATTTTTCCCGGTTGTATTCAACGAACACAAAAATCAAAAAATTTGTGCTTTAAAAAGAAAGTAAATCAACTCATTAAAGATAATCTCCCCATTTCTGATTTTTTAAAGCAAAATATTCCAGTGGGATATCAGAAAGTACCCTACAGTTTTATCATTGATAAAAATGGTAATGTAAAAAGGATTGTAGTTGAAGCAAATCCAATAGTTGCACAAAATATTAAACAAAGTCTAATGCAATTGCCAAAAATGCAAGTAGGCACGAATAATAATCAAGCTGTTGAAGTCAAATTTACAGATGAAATAACGTTTTTTGTTGGCAAACAAGTAGATAATGGCGAAGTTGAAATGGAGGTTGGAGGAATTACAATTAAAGCAAACATCCCTTCAAATCTTACCATTCATATGGTGGATAGAGCACCAATTTTCCCTGGTTGTGAAGGTAAGACAGGTATGCCTTTAGTAAAATGTACTTCCTCAAAAATCAACAACTATATTGGAAACAATATTAACCACGATAACTTAAAAGGAAAAAATCTACCACAAGGTAAACATAAGATCAGTATTTATTTTACAATAACCAAGTTAGGAAATATTGCTGATATTTCTGTGCAAAACCCGCACGAAATTCTTAAAAAAGAGATTGCAAGAGTTGTCAAAAGTATTCCAAAGATGTCGCCTGCGCTGTTTGAAAAAGTAAAAGTCCCAATAAACTATAAAGTTACCTTAACTACAAATATCAATTTGAAAGAGCAGTAAATAAGGTATTTACTACTCAAATTGAAATAAACGAATTACTTTTTCTCAACCAATCTAAAGCCTTCTCCATGTATATTTACAATTTCGACTTTGGGATCCAAACTCAAATATTTTCGAAGTTTGGCAATATATACATCCATGCTTCTAGAGGTAAAGTAGTTATCATCACGCCATATTTTTGTTAGGGCAAGTTCACGTGGCATCAAATCATTTTTGTGTACTGCCAGCATTTTAAGTAATTTGTTTTCTTTAGGCGAAAGCTTTTGAGGTTCTCCACCTTTGTAAATTAATTGGCGTAGTTTAGAATTGAGATAAAAATCACCAATTTCAAATTCAAATACTTCTTCACTTTTTCCGGTCTCACTGTCTTTTCGTTGAAATATTGCTTTTATTTTATACAGCAATACTTCAGAGTCAAAAGGCTTGGTCAAGTAATCATCTGCTCCTACTTGATAGCCTCTTAAAACGTCTTCTTTCATCGTTTTTGCAGTCAAAAAGAATATGGGAATTTGCGTATTCTTTTTACGGATATCTTGTGCAAGTGAAAAACCATCTTTTCGAGGCATCATTACATCTAATATACAAAGATCATAATCATTGTTTTTAAAAAACACAAAGCCTTCAAGTCCGTCTTTAGCTAGTGTAACTTCATAATCGTTTAAACTGAGGTAGTCTCTTAGTACGTTTCCAAAATTAGGATCGTCTTCTACTAGTAATATGCGTTTGTTTTCCATGATATGTTATTTAGATGTTTGTTTTTTTGTTATCTGTTATCTGTTATCTGTTATCTGTTATCTGTTATCTGTTATCTGTTATCGGTTGTCTGTTATCTGTTATCTGTTATCGGTTGTCTGTTATCGGTTGTCTGTTATTAATGTATAGCGTACTGTAAATCCTATCATCATTACACAATTTGCAATCGAACTGTAAACGTGCTCCCTTTTCCTTTTTCACTAGCTACATTAATCGTGCCTTGGTGTATCTCTAATATTCTTTTAACGTAGGATAGTCCAAGACCATGTCCTTTTACATTATGAATATTTCCGGTTTCTTCCCTGTAAAACTTTTCGAAAATAAGCTTTTGCGCATCTCTACTCATACCGATACCGCTATCGCTTATATGTATCAGTATTCCTTTTGAATCATTCTCGGTGTGAATACGTATTTCAGGTTCTTTATCGGAGTATTTTATTGCATTATCTAGTAAATTGACAAACATATTTGTAATATGAAATACGTTTCCAACAACTTCTGTTTCAATGGCTTCTAACTTTAATTGTAAGGTGCCACCTCTGTTTTCTATCAAAAGATGAACATGTGATAAAGCTTCCTCGATGATATCGTGGATGTCTATAATCTCTTTCCTTACATCTAATTGATTTTTTTCGAGTTTTGATATTCGTAATACAGTTTCAACTTGCGCGTGCATTCTTTTATTCTCTTGACGAATTATTTTTACATAGTTCTTTACTTTTTCTTTATCGCTAATAATTTTAGGATTCTTAATTGCGTCTAGAGCAAGGTTAATTGTTGCGATAGGAGTTTTGAACTCA
>JAUVOS010000049.1 GCA_030599055.1 Lutibacter sp. | reverse complement strand
TTATTAGTACATGCTGCGGGTAATGATCATGAAGATATTGATGTGGAAGATAATTTCCCGAATGATTCAAATGATAAAATCAGTGAATTTGCAGATAATGTTATTACTGTAGGTGCTATGACACGTCATTTTGACAAAAATATTTGCGCGACATTTTCTAACTATGGAAAGAAAAATGTAGATGTTTTTGCTCCGGGATTAGAGATTTACTCAACTTTCCCTAAAGATAATTATAAATCTATTCAAGGAACGTCAATGGCTTCTCCAGAGGTTGCGGGTGTTGCAGCTTTAATAAGATCTTACTATCCAAGTTTGAGCGCCAGTCAAGTGAAACATATTATTATGGATTCCGGTATTGAAATGAACATGGAAGTTAAGTTGCCTGCTGGAAGAGGAACAAAAACTCAAATGGTCAATTTTGAAACTTTATCTGTTTCCGGAAAAATTTTAAATGCCTATAATGCTTTGGTGTTGGCTGATAAAATGACACATAAAAAATAAGAAAAAAAATAGCATTATTTTCAAACCCTGACGCGAGTATTGTCAGGGTTTTTTTATGGAATTTGCATTTATAACTGTATTAGAAAGTATTCAAAATGACCAAAGAAATTATCGGGTGTTTTGGTGTTTAATTGGTATCAAAAGATCCTCAATCGGTATAAATACAAAACGCCAAGCGAATATCGTATGGCGTTTTTGTAAAAAGTTGTTTTATTAGCTTGATGACTAATCCGCTAATATGATAATTTTATTAGCATTCATTTCAATTGTTCCACTATTAATTTCTAATTGAAATTCATCTCCTTCCTTATTAAACTTGTCAGAGAATTTGTTTTTAATTTCAATTGCACTTCCTTTAATCCTGATGAGTCCTTTATTTAAAAGAGAAACAATAGGTGCGTGGTCACTTAACATTTGAAAAGATCCATTGATGCCAGGAACCGCTACAGATTCAATATCAGAATTAAATATGGTAGCTTCAGGTGTTACTATTTCTAGAATCATAATATATTATTTATTCTTCTACTTCTGCTAACATTCTTTCACCAGCTTCGATAGCATCATCTATAGAGCCACGAAGGTTAAAGGCTGCCTCAGGATATTTGTCGAGTTCTCCATCCATAATCATATTAAATCCTTTGATAGTGTCTTTAATATCTACTAATACACCGGGTATTCCTGTAAATTGTTCTGCTACGTGGAAAGGTTGCGATAAGAAACGTTGTACACGGCGAGCGCGGTGAACTACCAACTTATCTTCTTCACTTAATTCCTCCATACCTAAGATGGCTATAATATCTTGAAGCTCTTTATATCGTTGTAATAATTCAATTACACGTTGAGCTGTATTGTAATGTTCTTCTCCTAAAATTTCGGGAGTTAAAATACGTGATGTAGAGTCTAATGGGTCAACGGCTGGGTAGATTCCTAACTCAGCAATTTTTCGAGATAATACTGTTGTTGCATCCAAGTGAGCAAAAGTAGTTGCCGGAGCAGGATCCGTTAAATCATCTGCAGGTACATAGACTGCTTGTACAGATGTAATAGAACCTCTCTTAGTAGAGGTGATACGTTCTTGCATTTCACCCATTTCAGAGGCTAATGTTGGTTGATATCCAACAGCAGAAGGCATACGACCTAAAAGTGCAGATACTTCTGAACCTGCTTGTGTGAATCTAAAAATGTTATCTATAAAGAATAAAACATCTTTCCCTTGGTTTTCACCAGCTCCATCTCTGAAATACTCTGCAATCGTTAAACCTGATAAGGCGACACGAGCACGTGCTCCCGGTGGTTCATTCATTTGACCAAAAACGAAAGAAAGCTTTGATTCTTTCAATGCATTCATGTCAACTTTTGATAAATCCCATCCGCCTTCTTCCATGGACTTCTTAAAAGCTTCTCCATATTTTATAATACCGGATTCTAACATTTCACGAAGCAAATCATTTCCTTCACGAGTTCTTTCACCAACTCCTGCAAAAACAGATAAACCACCATGACCTTTGGCGACATTATTAATCAATTCTTGTATTAAAACCGTTTTTCCTACACCTGCACCACCAAATAAACCAATTTTACCACCTTTTGCATAAGGTTCAATTAAATCGACAACTTTAATTCCTGTAAATAAAACTTCAGTACTTGTTGAAAGATCTTCAAATTTGGGAGCTGGACGGTGTATTGGTAAACCATCATCTCCTGTTTTAGGTAAGGCTTTTAAACCATCGATAGGGCTTCCGTTTACATTAAATAAACGACCTAAGACATCTTTACCAACAGGCATTTGAATTTGTGCCCCTGTGGCAACTACTGCACGACCTCTACTCAAACCATCAGTAGAATCCATCGCAATACAACGAACCATGTTTTCACCAGTATGTTGTTGCGCTTCGAGTATTAAAATATCTCCGTTATCTCTTGTAATTTCAAGAGAGTCATAAATCTTAGGAAGTTCAGTTCCTGATTCAAAAGATACATCTATTACCGGACCTATAATCTGTGCAATTTTACCTGTAACTCTAGTCATGTTGTATTATTTTACGATTTTAAGTAGATTAACCTATACAAACAAGGTTATTTTTCAATCTTGCAAAGATAGTTTTTTTGTTTTATAAATAATAATGGAAACATAAAAAAAACGCCCTGCTTAAGCAAGACGTTTTTTTGTACTTTATATTACATCAAGCACATAGCTTAAAATGATAGTGATTTATTGATTGATTGTCCATGATACATAATACTGCGAACCGACATAACCGGTTCCCGGCGCACTTGTATATTCTTTGCCTCCAATGTTGACACCACCTATTTTAAATAATGATTTAAAGCTAGGAACTTTATAACTAAGTTGCGCATCAAAAACAGAACGTGCAGGAATCATTGCGTCGGCAAATGTTTGTTGCCATAAATACTCCGTACTATAACGATAGTTTACGTTAAAACCGAAATTTTCAAAAAGATTATCAGTTCCAAGACTAGCTTTTAGTTTATGCTCAGGAGTATTAAAGCTAGCTTCATAATCGGGGTCAGTACTTTGATCAAAATCAAATTTGGCGTAAGTATAATTTAAACCAACTCTAAACTTTTCAAATACTTTTGTCGCCAAACCTAAAGTAGCTCCATAAGATGAAATCTCAGCTTTTGAATTGGAATATACTTGGAATGGTGTAAAATCGCTATTACCTAAAGCTATTAATGCATTTGGCGTTGGACCTCCTAAGGCTGCCGGTAAGTTTGAAATATCAGAAGGATTTGAAGAAGGGTCAATAACAGTACTGACCTGTCCAAAATTTGGAACAATAACCGTAGTTGTAGATATAAATCCGTCATATTGGTTAAAATACCCATTTAAATCAACGCTTAAAGGCCCTAATTGTCCACGATAACCCAGTTCATACGCATTAATGCCTTCGGGTTGTACGTAATTAATATCTGATTTTTCAAGCAGTGAAATATCAGGAGATGTAGCTTCTGCAGATGCTACAAAAGCTAAAAAAGAGGACAATGTAAAAGCATTGTCATAAGCTCTTCTTCCTGAAAGTTCTACGGCCGAACCGAGACCACCAGCACCAAAGAAATTAACAGCGTCTTGGCTTCCTTGGCTTATGTCAATTGGATTGGTAGTATATCTGTCTAAATTGTCAGGTGCTGAACCCACTAAAATTGCGGCTCCTAAATCCAAACCAATATATTGATCTTGAGTGGTTGGATTTCTAAATCCTGTTTGGAAGGAGGCTCTAAAGTTGTGATTTCTATTTTCACCGGCTGTATATACTAATGCTATACGTGGCGACACATTGCCATCAAAATTTTGTGCTTTATCGTAACGTGCAGAACCTGTAAACTTAAGGCGTTCGTCAGCAAACTTTTTAGATAATTGTGTATAAATACCATATTCGTCATAATTAATAGCACCATCATAATCCGTAAAAATAGTACCTGCAGAATTTAAAGAATAGCGTCTATACGAGCCCCCAATTTGTACGTCTCCCCAATTGTCTAATAAATCTCTAAAATTATAATTGATATCTGCATGATTTACAGATGAATTATCTACAAATTTTGCTCCTGTTTTTAAATCAGGATCATTAATTACTTTATTAAAGGCAGCATCAAATTCGGGTGTTCCGGGTTGTAATGTTACTGTTCCATCTGCGTAACCCCTTGCACCTGCGTGTAATTGAGGTATTGCACCTGTAAGTGTTCCTTCAGCAATGGCTTGTGCTTCAGGTAAAGTTGCGCCTCCCGCTAGTGCAGCGGTAAAGGCATCGGTAAAGACATCTGATGCTCCATTTAAGTAGGCTCCGGTATAAGCCCCAAACCATTCGGGAGCATCAACTTTATTCATGTTTATTCCGGCAAACTGCATATCGTAAGAATCACCTGCATCTTCTGTTGTTCGATAGCCACGGATTAAGAAATTTTTACTTCGGAATTCGAGTTTTACTTGGTTCATCACAAAGTCTTTAAGGGCAAATCGACTGCCTCCTTGGTAAATTGTGTTTCCTCTTCCGGTACGATAGTTAAAAATGAATTCTTTGTCGTTAGCCCAGGGTCTGTAATGTAAAGCAAAATCTGCTTTTATACTCGATGCATCATAATCTGTTAAATCCGCTTCTCTATATCCTGTACGTCCTATTTCGTGTTTTCCTAGTATTTCTGCAATATTTGCGGGAATACCATAGCCTAAAGCAATTTGTTCAAAATCTAAAGTTGTTGCTACTTTATCACCATAAATATTAACACCATCGTGTGCATAACCTCTTTGGTCAAAAGGTGTGATTTCAGCAGGTTCGCCAATGGGAACTACAAAAGAATCGTACTGGTCATAATCAACAGCCCAATAATCCATCCCTTTTAAGAATGAGAAATTGGCTTTTCCGGCAACTTTATCATTAAACTTATAAGCGGCACGAATACCGAAATCGTTAAAAGAATTATCACCTGCTGCCTCTTGCATGGTTAAACCCGTTTTATAATAAGTGCTGATTCCTTGGTCGTCAAAAGGACTTTTACTTGTCATAAAAAGAATTCCATTGTAGGCATTTGCTCCATACAAAGCCGATGATGCACCTGGTAAAATCTCTACAGAATTTACATCCAATTCATTCATTCCTATTAAATTTCCTAACACAAAATTAAGTGCTGGTGATGTGTTATCAATACCATCTACTAATTGTACAAAACGCGCATTTGAAAAAGTGGCAAAACCACGTGTATTGACAGATTTAAAAGTTAAAGAATTTGTATTAACATCAACTCCTTTTAAATTTTCTAATCCATCATAAAAGCTAGGAGACGAGGTTGCTTGTATTGCTTTAGCATCCATGCGTTCAATAGTCACGGGAGATTCACGAATGCGCTCCGGAGTTCGCGAAGCAGAAACAACAACTTCATCTAAAGTTTCAGTTGTTTCTTGTAAAGCGAAATTAACAGTTTGATTGCTGCTTGTTATTTCTACTGTAGATGATTTAAAGCCAATGCTAGAAACTTCTACAGAAAAAGGTGCGTTTTTACTGACTGTTAGGAGATAATTACCATCAAAATCAGAAGTAGTTCCTAAATTTTCTCCTACAACTTGAATGCTAGCACCCGGTAAGGGTTCACCAGACTGGGCATCGGTTACATTTCCAGTAAGGGTCGTTTGAGAAAATAAAAAGACACTTGTAAATACTAAAATAGTACTAAATAATAAATTTTTCATAAGGTTGAATTATTTGGTTGTACTCGGCAAAGTACAAATTATTTTATAAATCATCAAAAATCTCTATTATTTAGTCAGGGCAAACGCACACTTTTTATACGTCTATTGATCACAGCAAGTTAACAAATTACTTGCCCTAACAATTTCTCTTTGAGAAACTTTGAGCCTCCTTTTGGGTTCTTTGTGCAATAGCTATTATACAGAGAGTCCAAAGTCCACACTATTCTACAACAGAACCAAAATAATTAAATAGAAAAAATGTGTGGTTTAGTGTCTTTAACAACAAATTGTATTGTTTCATTACTTTGTTGTCGTAACAAAATGGTATTACTCAATAAAACTATTCGAATATCCTCTTCGGTGAAGTGACGAATACTGATTAAATTTACACTTTTATGAAAACTGATCTCATAATGCTTTAATAATTCTTTAAATAAATTATCGAATTCATTATAAGGATCTTCAATACATACTGAAAAACTTATTGCAGAGTTTTGAATAAGGTTTACATTTATTTTATATTCAGTAAATAATTTAAAAATATGACTGATATTATGTTCAATCATAAATGAAAAATCTTTAGCAGCTATGGAAATTAAAATTTGATTAGCTTTATAAGTATAACATGCTGTAAGGGGAGAAATGGGAATATTTTTGTTAATTAAAGTGCCTTTTCCTTCGATATTTGTAAACGAACGCACATAAAGAGGAATATTCTTGTTTTCTAAGGGTTTTATTGTCTTTGGATGAATTATTGAAGCTCCATAAAATGCCAGTTCTAAGGCTTCTCGATACGATATTTGTTCAAGTAGTAGGGTATTTTTAAAATAACGAGGATCCGCATTAAGTACACCGGGAACATCTTTCCATATTGTTAAGCTTTCTGCGTGTAAACAAAAAGCAAAGATTGCAGCTGAATAGTCAGAGCCTTCTCTACCTAAAGTTGTTGAGATAGTATTAGTTGCCCCTCCAATAAACCCTTGTGTAATGTATAATGAATCTGATGTAACCATTTTCGTAATGTTATCATCAGTCAAATCCCAATTGACAACAGCATTTCGAAAATGATAATTAGTTTTAATTAGTTTTCTTGCATCAAGCCATGTATTTGTTATTTTAATATCATTTAGATAACTGCTGATTATTAAAGTTGAAATAAGTTCGGCGAAACCCACAATTTGATCATAAATATAATCGTAATTACTATTTTTATTTTGAGTAAAAAAGCAATTCATTTCTTCGAAAAGTGTTTTAATTTTATCAAAAATTGAGTGAGATGATTGAAACAATTCTTGTAAGATTGCAGTGTGGTATTTCTTTACAAAATGTATTTTTTCATCTAAATCGTCTGAATTAGTGTGATAACTTAAAACAATTTCTTCAAAAGCATTTGTCATTTTTCCCATAGCAGAAATAACTAAAAAAGTATCTTGAAACCCTTCAGATTTTAGTATATTTGCTAGATTAACGATGTTTTTGGCGTCTTTTATAGATGCACCACCAAATTTAAAAACTTTCACATTAAATAGAATTTAAAATACGTTGCGAATTTACAGTTTATTTATATAACCAATAAAAAAAACAGTATGGGTCATAAATCAAAAACTTTAGGTGAGTTTATTATCAAAAACCAAAACCAATTCAAATATTCCGAAGGAGAGTTATCAAGACTTTTAAATTCAATCAAACTTGCTGCTAAAGTCGTAAACCACGAGGTTAATAAAGCCGGTTTGGTCGATATTTTAGGATCAGCAGGAAATGTAAACGTACAGGGAGAAACGCAACAAAAGCTAGATATATATGCCAATGATGTCTTTATGAAAACATTGAGAAAAAGAAGAATTGTATGTGGAGTTGCTAGCGAAGAAGAAGATGATTTTGTGCTCGTTAAAGAGAAAGATGGCGGCTTTGAACACAAATATGTAGTTTTAACAGACCCTTTAGATGGCTCTTCTAATATTGATGTAAATGTATCGGTAGGGACTATTTTTTCTGTTTACAGACGTGTATCTCCAAATGGGGGATTAGCCACTAAGGAAGATTTTTTACAAAAGGGTAGAGAACAAGTTGCTGCAGGTTATGTGGTGTATGGAACATCTACAATGTTAGTTTACACTACAGGCTTTGGTGTAAATGGTTTTACCTTAAATCCTGCGTTGGGTGTTTGGTATTTATCGCATCCTAATATGAAATTTCCAAAAGGAGGAAAGATTTATTCAATAAACGAAGGTAATTATATTCATTTTCCGCAAGGAGTAAAAGATTATTTGAAGTATTGCCAAGAAGAAGAAGAAGACAGACCCTATACTTCGAGATACATAGGCTCTTTAGTTTCTGATTTTCACAGAAATATGATAAAAGGCGGTATTTATATCTACCCAACGACAACAAAAGCACCCAAAGGAAAACTACGTTTGTTGTATGAATGCAATCCGATGGCATTTTTAGCTGAACAAGCCGGTGGAAAGGCAAGTGATGGTTATAAATGCATTATGGATGTTGAACCAACCGAATTACATCAAAGAGTCCCCATTTTTATCGGAAGTAAAGAAATGGTTGAAAAAGCTGAAGAGTTTATGTCTAAGTACCCAAAAAACGCAGACTACTAGCTAGTTTATTGCAAGGTAAAGTCTTTGATTCTTTTACAGGTTAGCTATATACAATACAAATAGGTGTTTTTATTTAGATTTGTTATAAATAAGACACAGCACTTTTTTATTTTGACATTTGTCATGTTTTAAATTTTTTAAATACTCTAAATTTGGAAACTTAAATTTAAAAGTAAGCCCTATGGCATTTATACAAGGACTCTTCAAAACATCGGTTGCACGTAAGAATATAATGGCCGTAACCGGACTTTTTACTGTTTTTTTTCTCATTATTCATTTAGTAGGGAATCTTATTCTCATTATTCCGGATTCATTTTTTCCTATAGAATTTTGGAGCAATGTGGCAAATCAACATGATATGTACAATGCATATTCGCATTTTCTAGTCCATTTTTGGCCTATTAGTGTTGTAGCGTGGATATTGTATATAGGTTTAGCGATACACGTAATTGATGCTTTACTTATTACTGTAAAAAATTGGAAAGCACATGGAGAAAAATACGTAAAAATAGATAATTCTACCAGTAATTGGTATTCTCGTAATATGGGGATATTGGGGACTATAATCGGTATTTTTATTGTGATTCATATGGGGCAATTTTGGTTAAAGTACAAAGTTTTGGGAACAGAACATGATTTATATGAATTAGTAGTAGGCACTTTCAAACAAACTTGGGTACTCGTACTTTATTTAATAGGGATAATTTCTTTAGGTTTTCACTTGGCGCACGGCATCCTAAGTGCACATCGCTCGTTAGGAATCTATCCTAAATCAATAATGAATGTAATGAAGTATATTGGACTATGTCTCGCTATCTTAATGGCTGTACTTTATGGTATTATACCATTAATCATATACTTTCAATAAATAATAAATCCTACAAATTTTTAATATCATAATATTTGATATTTAAAGTTTGGAATTTAAAATAAAATTATGGCTTTAAACGCAAAAGAACCAAAAGGAGCATTAAAAGATAAATGGAGATTATACAACGAGCATAAAGATCTTGTAAATCCTGCCAATCGTAAAAAAATTGATGTTATTGTCGTTGGTGCTGGTTTATCTGGTGGCGGGGCTTCAGCATCCTTAGCAGAACTAGGTTACAATGTAAAAACTTTCTTTTTTCAAGATTCTGGTCGTCGTTCGCATTCAGTTGCCGCTCAAGGTGGTGTAAATGCAGCCAAGAACTATCAAAATGACGGTGATACAATCTATAAAATGTTCTACGACACTATAAAAGGTGGCGATTACCGCTCAAGAGAATCTAACGTATATAGAATGGCGCAATTGTCTGTTGATCTTATAGATCATATGACAGCACAAGGAGTGCCCTTTGGTAGAGAATATAGTGGGTATTTGAGTAACCGTTCTTTTGGAGGAGTTCTAGTATCACGTACTTTTTATGCTAGAGGACAAACAGGACAACAATTACTAATGGCGACCTACCAAGCCATGATGAAACAAGTGAAAAAAGGGACTTTGACACAATATAATCGTCATGAAATTCTTGACTTTGTTCTTGTAGATGGTAAAGCACGTGGTGTGATTGTCCGTGATTTAGTAACCGGAAAAATTGAGCGTCACTCGGCACATGCTGTTGTTTTAGGAACAGGAGGCTTTGGAAAAATCTATTACTTATCCACTTTGGCAATGAACTCAAATGTTTCAGCTACATGGAGAGCACATAAAAAAGGAGCATTTTTTGCCAATCCTTCTTGGACACAAATTCACCCAACGGCACTACCACAAGCGGGAGATCATCAGTCTAAACTGACTTTAATGTCTGAATCTTTACGTAATGATGGTCGTATATGGGTGCCTTTGAAAAAAGATGATGATCGATTGCCAAATGATATTCCGAGTGAAGATAGAGACTATTATTTAGAAAGACGTTATCCAGCTTTTGGAAACTTGGTACCACGTGATGTGGCTTCTCGTGCAGCAAAAGAAAGAATGGATGCCGGTCACGGAGTTGGAAAATTGAAAAATGCAGTTTATTTAGACTTTAGAACAGCAATTGGTAAACTAGGAGTGGCAACTATTAAAGAACGATATGGTAACTTATTTACCATGTATAAAAAGATAACAGGAATTGATGCGTATAAAGAACCGATGAAAATTTCTCCTGCAGCTCACTTCTCTATGGGCGGACTTTGGGTAGATTACGAATTGGGAACTACAATACCCGGTTTGTATGCAGTTGGTGAAGCAAATTTTGCAGATCATGGTGCAAACAGATTAGGAGCCAATTCCTTATTGCAAGCCTCTGTAGATGGAAACTTTGTCTTACCAAATACGATTTCAAATTTTTTAGCAAATGAGATTCGTACAGGACCTATCCCCACAGATACACCAGAGTTTGATGAAGTTGAAAAAGCTGTAAAAGATAAATTAGAAAAGTTGTTGTCTATTAAAGGTAAAACACCTGTTGATAGAATACACAGAGCTTTAGGTAAGATTATGTTTAAGGAAGTTGCCATGTCTCGTAATGAAAAAGGTTTGATTTGGGCAATTAAAGAAATTAAAAAACTTCGAAAACAATTTTGGAACGATGCAGCAATTTATGGAGAAGCAAATGGCATGAATTCCGAACTTGAAAAAGCAGGTCGTTTAGCTGATTACCTAGAGATTGCCGAATTGATGGCTAAAGATGCACTGAGTAGAAATGAAAGTTGTGGAGCACATTACAGAGAAGAATTTGTATCAGAAGATGGTGAAGCAAAACGTAACGACAAAGAGTTTATGTATTCAGCTGCATGGGAATGGCTAGGCAAACCAGATTGGAAGTTACATAAAGAGCATTTAGAGTTCCATGATATAGAAGTTAAAACACGTAGTTATAAATAGATGTGAGACAATAGATGTTAGTATTGAGACTTATTAGTTCTCAATCTCAAATCTCAAATCTCAAATCTCAAATCTAATTAACATGAAAATCACATTAAAAATTTGGCGACAAGATGGCCCAAAGTCAAAAGGGAAATTAGAAACCTTTCAATTAAATGAGGTTGAACAAGATATGTCCTTTTTGGAAATGCTGGATATGCTAAATGAAAGTTTAGCAGTTAAGGGAGAGCGTTCTGTAGAATTCGATCATGATTGTCGTGAAGGAATTTGTGGACAATGTTCTTTGGTTATCAACGGTCAAGCCCATGGCCCGGAATCGCATTACACTACTTGTCAAACACATATGCGTTCCTTTAAAGATGGTGACACTATTTTCATTGAACCCTTTAGGGCGAAAGCATTCCCGGTAATTCGTGATTTAAAAGTAAATCGTGATAGCTTTGATACAATTATCCAAGCTGGTGGTTATATTTCTGCATTGACAGGAAATGCGCCGGAAGCCAACAATATACCTATTCATCACAATATATCAGAATCAGCTTTTGATTCAGCAGCGTGTATCGGTTGTGGCGCTTGTGTAGCAACTTGTAAAAACTCATCAGCAGCCTTATTTGTGTCAGCTAAAATTTCGCATCTTGCAAAATTACCACAAGGTCAAGTTGAGCGGAAAGAACGTATTGAATACATGATAACAGCTCATGATGAAGAAGGTTTTGGTAGCTGTACACATACCGGAGCTTGTGCAATGGTTTGTCCTCAAGAAGTACAATTGTTAGACATCGCTCGTATGAACTATGAGTTTAACAGAGCACTTTGTAAAGCAACATAGTTAACACAAGATCATATATTTAAATCGGCTTTCATTTTCTATGAAAGTCGTTTTTTTTTGACTCAAACGTTATCAATGGCATATTTGTTGAATTGAAATAACTATGAATTTGTATAAGCACATTTTTTGGTTAGTTCTGTTTTTAGGTATTTCAAGCTATGCAGAAAGCAATAAAGTAATAAACTTTTTTGATAGCATTCCCGTAACAATTAAAGGAAAACACTATTTTTTAAAAAATGAAACAGACAAAAAAACAAGATTTTACTATGTCTTTAGCACAGCAGATCATAATGAGTTTTATGACATAAGAACAAAGAAAGTACTATGGACAAGATCCGAAGAAGAAAGAAAAAATAAACCTATATGGAAAAAATTACCAAAAAGAAGAAAATTTAAGAAAATTAGTAATGGGAAAGTTTACTACAAATACTTTGAAAATGATTCTTTGATTAAAGGGATAACTTACCATAATGGCATAAAAACAGTCACGACAGATGACTACTTTGTTACCTTCGATAATAGTAGTAAAACCTCTATGAGTTACAATGCTAAAACAGGGGAGATAAAATGGAGATCTGGCAGAGCACATCGAGTGAATACTACACCTTATAAAATGCTACAACAAGGAGATTGGGAAAGAATTCCATCTAAAAATAAGTATATTTATAGAGAAGAGATAAGAATTCCATCTAAAAACGATCTTGTATATGACGTCCCCGAACAAGCCTTTATTAAATCAAATATAAAGGGATATAAAAAACTCTCTAAAGTAGAAACAATTTCAAAAAAATTAAAAAACATTACCAGGGCAAGTGAACAAAACAAAATAGATAGAGTAGTTATTTTTTATAATAAAAAGCTCAAGATACTTCACATTAAAAAGGAAGATACTTCTCTTAAAATTGATGTAATACTACTGCTAAAAGGTACTGAAAATGTCATTAAAAAACTTAATCCAAAAGAATTTATAGATATTTCAAAATTAACAAAGGGAGTATATTATATTACCTTAAAAACAAAGGGGGAGAATATTGTAAGTTATAGGTGTAATGTTTACTATCCCTAAAGAGTCGTTTTTTTATACCACAATAAATCCTTACTTTCGTTTCATTCAATACCAGCTTATGAACGAAAACCTAGATCCTGAAAATACTAATTTTTCACAAGAAGAAGTAGCATTTGAACAACAGTTACGTCCTTTGAGTTTTGATGACTTTACAGGGCAAGAACAAATTTTGGATAATCTTAGTATTTTTGTTCAAGCAGCCAACCAAAGAGAG
>JAUVOS010000195.1 GCA_030599055.1 Lutibacter sp. | reverse complement strand
ATTCATGCCTTTTATTATTGCTAAAATCATTTAATTTATTACTTTTATCCAATATTTTATGGAATTAAAAGATACACCAAGACATCAGGGTTTACGCAATCAGTTGCTTAAAAAGATTGCGAGAAAAGGCATTAAATCTGAAGCGGTATTAAAAGCAATGACTAAAGTTCCTCGTCATCTGTTTATGGATTCTGCCTTAGAATCGCATGCCTATGAAGACAAACCTTTTCCCATTGCTGCAGAACAAACTATTTCGCAACCTTTTACAGTAGCTTATCAAACAGAATTATTACAGATTAAACCCAAAGATAAGATTCTAGAAATAGGAACTGGAAGTGGTTATCAAACAGCGATTCTTATTGAAATGGGTGCTTATGTTTATACAATAGAACGCCAGAATGAACTGTTTAAATTAGCAAAACTCTTTTTGCCCAAACTAGGATATAAACCTAAAAACATACGTTTTGGTGATGGTTATATCGGTTGGGCTGAGCATGCTCCTTATGATGGTATTTTGGTTACAGCTGGTGCTCCTTTTGTTCCAAAGCCCTTGTTAACACAACTTAAAATAGGAGGGAAGCTCGTTATTCCGGTTGGTGAAAGCTATCAAATTATGACCGTTTTTACACGTACAGGCGAAAAAGAGTTTTCTAAAAAAGAATATGATGAGTTCCGGTTTGTACCTTTATTGAAGGACAAGGAGTGAAAATATTAGCATCGAATATAAAAAACCGCAAAGGATGCTACTTCTTTGCGGTCTTTTTTCGTTTGTTTTGAATGAACAAAAACTATTCAGTTCGATACCAATACTGTGTTCTTCCAATTATTGAGAATCCAATATAGCCTCTAACTTTTAATTTATCTTCGTTTTCAAGTGTGATATAACATTTGTAAACTTTCCCATTGTTAGGGTCTAAGATGGTACCACCATTCCATTCATTTCCGTCTTTTGATAGGTCTTTAAGCAGTAACATGCCAGTAACGGGCTTGTTATAAAGATCACCTTTACACTCAGTACATTTTTTATTTTCTTCACCAGGGGTTAAAATCTGGTGAACTTTTCCGTAAATTTTTCCATTGTCACTATAAATTTCCATTATAGATTTTTCTTTTTGAGTAACATCATCGATAGTTTTCCATTTTCCGATTACATTTTGCGAAAAAGTTAATAAAGGAAGCGTTACTAGTAGTATAAAAATTTTAATTTTCATTTTGAAGAATATTTATATTAATATTAATTTATTGGTGTCAAATATAGTCAAAAGTGTAAACTTCACATAAATACCACAGTATTTGATGCTTAAGACTTATTATTTTCGTGTTTTCAAAACCCTAGAGCCATTTGTCTTGTACTCTTAATACTTGTTCGATGACATCTCTCACACAACCTTCCCCACCTTTTTTATGAGAAATGTATTTTGCGATTTGTTGAATTTCAGAATCAGCATCTTGAGGCGCACAGGCTAATCCAACAATCTTCATCACCTCAGCATCGGGTATATCATCTCCCATATAGAGTACATTTTTTGGATTGATATCATTCATTTTGCAATACGCACTAAACTTTTCTAGTTTGTTGTGTATTTCTAAGTAAATATGGTCAATTCCCAATCCGTTAAGGCGTGTACGTACTCCTTCGTTGTTACCTCCTGAGATAATAGCAATCTTATAACCTTTATCAATTGCTGTTTTAATAGCATACCCATCTTTCACATTCATATGCCTCACTAATTCACCATTAGTCATAACATGAACTATGCCATTTGTCAAAACGCCATCAACATCAAAGACAAAAGTGTTGATTTGATGAAATATTTCTTTATAACTTTTTTCCATAAGTTTTAGATATAGAGTGAGAGAGCAATTTATAAATTTCTTGTTGATCTGGAGTTAGATTTGTCAAATGTTTTTTAAAAGTTATCGTATCTCCTCGTCGTGCGGGTCCTGTTTGTGCATCAAGAGGGGAAATATCTAGTGCTTTATCAGCAGTTTCTTTAATCAATGGTCGTAAAATATCAGATTCGATATTGTACTTAGTGCAAATTTCACCACCTAGATAGTAAAGATGATTGACAAAATTATTGACAAAAACAGCTGCTGTATGTAGTTTTTTTCTTTGTTCAGAGTCAATATGGTAGTATGTTTTAGATATTTTCATTGCTAATTGTTGTAATAACAATAAATCTTTTGAATGAGTAGCTTCTATACACAAAGGTATATTTGAAAAATCTATTTTTCTATTTTTTGAAAAAGTTTGTAAAGGATAAAAAACGCCACTACGTTTATGGTCTTTTAAAACAGCTATAGAGGAGCTCCCAGATGTGTGAACAACCAAGGCGTTGTTTATTTTAAGTTTTGAAGCAACAAGTTTAATAGCACTATCTGAGACACTAATAATATATATGTCCGCTTTTTTTATTTTTTTCAGGTTATCTGTAATTGCTGTGTGTTCTTTTAAGTTTTCAATGCTAGTTAGCGTTCTATTAAAAACCTGAACTAATTTAATCTCATGTGCTTTTATAAAAACATGAGCTAAATGCATCGCTACATTTCCTCCTCCTAAAATAATTACTTTTATCATCATGGCAAAGTTAGTAAACTTATTAGTTAGTTAGAGTTTTTTTAATAATCAGAAATTATGATAATTAGAATGGTATATATACTACATTCTTGCAGATTTTTTTTGTCACATATTTTAAATTGGCTTACATTTGCAAACTCATAAGTAAAGAATGAGAAAAATGGTAGTTGTAGTTTTCTGAAATAAATTCAGGACAGGTAGCTTCGCTACTTGAGTGTAAGTAGCACTAATTAAAATGGTGGTTGTAGCTCAGCTGGTTAGAGCGCCGGATTGTGGTTCCGGAGGTCGCCGGTTCGAAACCGGTCTTCCACCCAAAAGATAAAGCTTCTTGGAAACGAGAGGCTTTTTTTGTGGAATAAAGTTGCTGAGAAAAAACCGGTTGAGAAGTTTATCTAGAGCGTAGCCGAAAGGAAACCGGTCTTCCACCCAAAAGACAAAGCTTCTTGGAAACGAGGAGCTTTTTTGTTAACTAAGATTTATTTGTGAGACTCTTAAAAATTATTTCAATTTTTAAGTTAGCCGAACTAATCCCGCTTTTTTAGCGGGTTATTGGTTAATACCTCGACCTTTCCTGTCACGCCTTTAGCGTGATAGGTCGATTCCTTTTATTGGGTTCAGTCCCGATAGTTATCGGATACCCTGGGGTTTAATACCCTTTATTTCAACTTTTTTATTATTATTTAAAAATAATGAGTGTATTATTTGCATATATGATAGTAATACTATTATATTTGCAAATATTAATAGTATGTTTCTATGCAAAATTTAAGTATAAAAATTAATGTAGGGTCAGAATTATGCCTTAAGAATCCAGATTCATCAGAATTAGGACAAAAAATAATTTCTAATAGTATCTTATTAATTGACGAGTTAGGTTTTGAATCTTTTACTTTTAAAAAGTTAAGTTTAAAGATTAACTCTCCTGAAAGTTCAATTTATAGATATTTTGAGAACAAACATACCTTACTGGTTTATCTAACGAGTTGGTTTTGGAGTTGGACAGAGTATAAAATTGTAATAGCGACGACAAATATTGAGGTTTCGATTGAAAAGCTTGAAAAAGCCATACATGTTTTAACAAAACCCATTTTAGTAGATCAATCAATATCCTATGTTAATGAAGTTATATTAAACAAAATAATAATTGCAGAATCTGTAAAAGCATTTCATACCAAAGATGTAGATGAAGAAAATAAGAAAGGTTGTTTTGAAACTTATAAATATATGGTTAACAGAGTAGCTGCAATGGTGTTAGAAGTTAACCCACTATATGAATATCCGCGTATGTTGATTTCTACTGTTGTTGAAGGAGCACATCAGCAAAGGTTTTTTTCAGAGCATTTACCAGCTTTGACTGATTCTAAAAAAGGAGAAGATAGTATTACAGAATTTTATACACAGTTAGTTTTTAATATGGTATTAAAATAGATTCTGATAAAGTAAAACCTTCAAAACAAAGAATCAATGATACGAAAAATAATCAGCCCTTTTCAAAAATTTGTAAAAATTGAAAGTTTAAGTGGTATCCTCTTATTTGGAGCTACAGTTTTAGCATTAATTTGGGCAAATTCCCCTTATGGTCAAGTTTATGAATCCATTTGGCAACATAAGGTAGGTATTCGTTTTCAAAATTTTGAATTAGAGAAAACGTTAATTTTATGGATTAATGATGGCTTAATGGCAATATTCTTTTTTCTGATAGGCTTAGAACTTAAAAGAGAATTTTTAATTGGCGAGTTAGATACTGTAAAAAAAGCAGCCTTTCCTTTTTTTGCAGCTTTAGGTGGTGTTATTGCACCAATTGCATTATTCCTTATCTTAAACAAAAACCCTGAAACAATAAATGGATGGGGAATCCCTATGGCGACAGATATTGCTTTTGCCCTAGCAATTTTAAAATTATTAGGAAATAGAGTTCCGTTGAGTATAAAAGTATTTCTAACTGCATTTGCCATTATTGATGATATAGGAGCCGTACTTGTAATTGCTATTTTTTATAGTTCTGCAATTAATTGGATGCTATTGGTCTATGCTTT
>JAUVOS010000017.1 GCA_030599055.1 Lutibacter sp. | reverse complement strand
TGCGTATATAACTCCGTTACTAAAGTTACTTTTCAATATGGGTTATTTATGTCCAAAAAATTACAATAATTCTTTTATCATTACTCCCCAACTTTTTTATCTGCCCCGTTATTTTTAAAACTATTGGTTTACAATTAAAATGACTTTGCGATTTCGCATCTTCGCGGTAACCCCCTAAAAATCAAAATACCAATTACTAATGTCTGTTCGCAAACCTACATTAAACCATGTAGTGGTTTTATTTTCAAATATTGTATTTGGCAATTCCGATGAAAAGTCTCTGTATAATACACTACCAAATATTTTCAGATTTGAAGCCGGGTTAATTAGATAACCTGCTTGTAATTCTCCGATTAAGATATTTGCTTTATTTCCTTGGCCAAGTTTTACTCCAAAAATGGAATTTTTATCTGATGTTGATCGAAGAATATTACCTCCATAACTGAAGCTATCTGTATCGGAATTTATATCAAATCCTTTGGTCCCAAAAATTAGTTTTGTTTTCCCAAACCACCTGTTTTTTTGATATGAAGCTATGGCAGTAAATTCATTAAAATTACTTTCCCATAAATGAGCTAGTGGTTGATTGACGTGAGCATAATTTAATTCAGTCTTACTATGAGAATAGGTAAAAGGTTGCACTTGATTATACTCGGCTTGCAGTGTTAAATTCTGAACTTTAAAGGCATTGTAATATTTTGCCCCAAATTGAAATCCATATTTATTTGCCCAATATCCATCTCCTTTTAGAAAGAATTCCGTTGTCATTTCATCTAATAAGAATTGTGAATAAAGTTGAATTGTGTTGAATAAACGATAATTAGCACTTAATCCAATGGTCGTATTTCCAGCACGTGAACCATTAGAAAACTCTAATGCTTTGAAAAAAATTACAGGGTTTAAATAATGAACATCAAAGCCACGTTCGGGAGTTTTTGCCCAAGTAACACTTTCAAACAATCCAATATTCAAGTTTTTTGTAGCATTCCAGCTTAAATAATGCAATGCCATGTATTTTCTCTTATAGGGCTCGTCATTTGCCGTTTCAGTATCTACATCACGTAACCAGGTCCAAAGATTGGTATATTGAATCTTCCAAAACTTGGTATTAATCTTTAAAAAAGTATATGGCGCACCAACATCAGATAAAAATAACGAACGATAACCTTCACCAATAAAATTTTTGTCATGACCAAATTGAATATTCATAAAATCAAAAGGAGTAATACTCAAATAACCTGTAGTCATTGGATAATCAAAAGCATTATCTTTAAATTCGTTTGAGGTATCTCTTGAAGGAATGGTAGCATATGCTTCGCTAATTGGTTTTTTAAATAATGCATAGCTGTTAAAATAGTCAGCAAAGCGCCCTTGACTCTCTAATAAAGTTGAAGAAAAACCGATTTTATTAATTAAACTACCTTCTATTTTAACACCTCTTGTGTTGTTGTAGGTGTAGTCTTCTTGCGTATTGTCTTTTCCCATTTGTAAATCAACAATAGGGTCAACATGAAACCAATAATTAGCTCCACTTATGTCTAACATATTTTCATTCCAAAATTTACGACCCAACCATGTTTTTTTATCTTTTAGTAAATCAGTATGCAACGAATCTAAATTGACGTGTTGAGAGACGTTTGCATAAGTAAATGGTTTGACAGCGTCGTGCGTATTAGTAGCAAACGAATAGTTCGGTAGGTTTTGATACGTAAGATGTGTTAATGGAATTCGTAAATTGGATTTGAATTTTGAATTGGCATATTTCTGTTTGTATTGTTTTTCAGATTTTCCTTCTAAAGGTATCGTATTCGTATTTTTCTTTTTTTCATTTATTGGATACGGCAATAGAAATTGCATATCAATAGGATGATTGTTGTATGTAGCCGGAGAAAATGTATCAAATAAACTAAAAACACGTCTTACTTCTTGTTTGATTTCGGAATGTTGTGTATCGACATATGAGACATAAAAAACACCTTCTTTAGTCGCTGTAAATACAACCGTAAAAGATTCTGATTCTAGTGTATTTGGGGCTTCAAAATTTTCGTTAAAACCTTTTGAAACACTTTTTATAAAACACTCCTTTTTGGAAGTAATGCTGTCTTGTTCACAACCGGGATAAACCGGATATGTTTTAACCTGAGCCTGAGAAACCCAACCCCATAAAAGCATAAATAGTGTTATAAAAATCAGTTTATATTTCATCTTTTTACTTTTGGGTTTTAGTAATTCTATCCTCTTTAAGCCGATAGATTTCTTGACTTTCAGGACAAGTAGCAAAACCTTTGTCATCAAAATTTAAGCGGTGTCCGTATTCACTCATCCAACCTATTTGCTTTGCGGGATTTCCAACGACCAAAGCATAGGGTTTTACTTCTTTTGTAATTACCGCTCCTGCACCGATAAAGGCGTATTCTCCTATGTCATTTCCACAGACAATGGTAGCATTCGCTCCGATACTTACTCCTTTTTTTACGAGTGTCTTTTCATATTGACCGCGACGTACAATGGCACTTCTGGGATTGGTAACATTTGTAAAAACCATAGAAGGCCCTAAAAAAACATCATCTTCGCAGATAACACCAGTATAGATTGAAACATTGTTTTGAACCTTTACATTGTTTCCTAAAACAACATCGGGAGAAATTACTACGTTTTGACCGATATTACAGTTTCTTCCTATTACGGAATTAGACATGATATGAGAAAAATGCCAAATTTTTGTTCCTTCACCGATAGTACAATTTGCGTCTATTATTGCAGTTTCATGAGAAAAAAAGTCTTTTTCCATTTTTTTTAATTTATAGAATACGAAAATACTATTATTTTTTGTAACAATTTAGTCGAGGTACTTTCGAGACAGGGCAAACGCATGCTTTTCTCTGTGAAACTTTGTGTTTTCTTTGGGCAACTCTTCGTAATAGCTTGTAACACAGCATAAAAAGACTATTTCGCAAAGAGACACAGCGATAACTCAAAGCGCCACAAAGTTATGATTATTTAAAAATTTAACCCATTGATAATCAGCACTCATTTAAAAGTATGTGTTTGCCCTGACTTTCAACTTTACAAACTTTCAACTTTTAACTTTTAATCGTAAGTTTGCAGAAATCTATTTATAAATGAGTTTTTGGAATGTTGTTTCACGTATAATATTAAAAGGAAGAGTTTTTGTCCTTTTAGTGCTGATAGCAGCAACTCTCTTTTTATCCACACAGTGGAAGTACGCTCATTTTTCACACACTGAAGCCAATATATTACCAAAAGATCATCCTGTCAACTTAGCCTATGACAATTTCTTAGAACTCTTTGGTGAGGAAGGAAACCTAATCTTGTTGGCCGTTAAAGATAGCAGTGTATTTAAACACGAAAAGTTTAATAATTGGAATGCCCTTTCAAAACAACTCAGAGAACATAATGAAGTGTCTTACGCCATTTCATTAAGTGATATAAAAAAACTTAGAAAAGACAAAAATGAAAAGAAATTTATAGTAGAGCCTTTGTTTGAAGAAGCTCCCGAAAATGATGAAGAAATTCAAAGAATTAAGGAAGAACTTTTTACAAAATTACCCTTCTTTGATAATCTGCTTTTTAATAAGGAAACCGGAACACTACAAACCCTAATTTATCTTAAAAAGGAAATTGTTAATACACCGGTTCGTAAGAAATTTGTTTTAAATAAGTTGAATCCTTTAATTGATAAATTTGAAAAGGATAATGATTTAGATATTATTGTTTCGGGAATGCCGTTTATTCGAACTATGAATTCGAGTAATATACAAGAAGAAATGCAAATGTTTTTAGGATTGGCACTTTTAGTTACAGCACTTATTTTCTTTTTCTTTTTCCGTTCTTTTCGAGCTACATTTATCACGATGATTGTAGTAAGCATTGGCGTAATGTGGGCTTTTGGTTTTATTGGTTTGTTTCGATATGAAATTTCAATTTTAACTGCATTGATTCCACCTTTGATAATTGTTATTGGAGTTCCAAATGCCATATTTCTCATTAACAAATACCAACATGAGGTTGGAATACATGGCGGAAAAGCTAGGTCGTTAAAAAGAGTAATTACTAAAATTGGTAATGCAACTTTAATGACAAATTTAACAACTGCAGCAGGTTTTGCTACTTTTATTTTTACGAGAAGTCAGTTGTTGAGTGAGTTTGGAGTTATTGCATCCATCAGTATATTGGCGATTTTTTTATTGGCGCTTTTAATTATTCCTGTTGTATATAGTTTTTTACCAATCCCACAAGAAAAACATTTACGTCATTTGAATAAACCTTGGATAGATGGCATTATCAGTTGGTTTGAAAAAACGGTAAGATATCGTCGTGTCGAGATTTATATTACTACGGTAGTGATTATTATTATAAGTATGATAGGAATCTATCTAATTAAGGTTTCCGGAAGTTTGATAGAGGATATGCCAAAAAACAAACAGTTTACAAAAGACATTCAATTTGTAGAAGATGAGTTTGGAGGCGTTTTGGCATTAGAATTTTTAATCGACTCCAAAAAACCAAAAGGAGTCATGAAACTTTCAACGCTAAAACGTATGGAAAGCCTTAATGAAATAATCGACGAAATACCCGAGTTATCAAGGTCAATTTCGATACTTG
This sequence comes from Lutibacter sp., assembly GCA_030599055.1. Lineage (GTDB taxonomy): Bacteria > Bacteroidota > Bacteroidia > Flavobacteriales > Flavobacteriaceae > DQTL01. The sequence goes on along the minus strand of JAUVOS010000017.1, from coordinate 13,707 downwards.
ATGTTGTAAAATATACGAAACAAGCTTTTTATAACAACAATCCTGAGTATTATCAATTGCCCACTCGTGAGGAGCAGGTTTTTATTATGCCCTATGTTAAAAACTCATCCAATAACGAAAATTTATTGGCTACCTACGTTGATTCTACGGGGCGATACACACGCCTTACAACTTTTATGCAAGACATTGGAACCGAAAAAATGGAACGGATCGAAGAACGAATTGATGCTAGAGTTGAAAAAGCTTTTCCTAAAGAGAAGTACGAAGTTACGATGACAGGAAAGGCCTTAGTTTTTTTAAAAGGAACCAACTATTTGATTAAAAACTTAATTGTATCACTTGGCTTAGCCATTCTATTGATCTCCCTTTTTATGGGATGGATGTTTCGAAGTTTCCGTATGATTTTAATCTCGTTAATACCCAATATGCTTCCGCTATTGTTAACAGCCGGAGTTATGGGGTATTTGGGTATTCCGTTAAAACCTTCAACCATTTTAGTATTTAGTGTGGCATTTGGAATATCAGTCGATGACACCATACATTTCTTAGCAAAATATCGACAAGAGTTAATTGCTTCTAATTGGAAAGTACGAAAATCAATTTATGCAGCTATTCGAGAAACAGGCATCAGTATGTTTTATACATCAATTGTATTATTCTTCGGTTTCTTAGTCTTTACAGTATCTAGTTTTGGTGGAACGATAGCTTTGGGAGGTTTGGTGTCCGGAACTTTACTCGTAGCCATGTTAGCAAATTTATTATTATTGCCCTCATTACTCTTGTCTTTAGAAAATAGGATTGCTAACAAAAAAGTGTTTAAAGAACCTAAGATTGATGTGTTGGTAGAAGAAGAATAGATAATTTTTCTCCCTTTATAAGCTTTGCAAATAACACAAATACTCAATACTATTATCTCAATACTCGGTACTACTTAAACTTTTCAAGAGGTTTTTCTTCAATAGCTATATCATCTGAATTAGGAATAACATATCCCTCTTTATATACAACGGCCTTATTGGTCTTTCCTTCAATAATTATTAGTAAGGATTCTTTAAATCGGATATGACGGATATATTCATTTTCATAAACAGCTTTTTGTTTGTTAAGATAGCCCACGTCAAAGAAACCGTCATCAATAAAAGGATTTATGGTAAGGTATCCTACTTTAAAAGATGTTAAATTCTGAAAAAAATGAGTCCCTTGGCTTGGGTCAATTCTGAAGTCTTCTAAACCGGATTCTACAATCACTTTGGCGGCAGAAATCTGTGGCCACTTTACAGGTATGCCCAACCAAGGATCACTAGAACCCCAACGACCCGGTCCTACCAAAACATATTGTTTGCCAGTATCTTCAAATGTTTTATTCATTTTTTCAACGGCTATTGCAATTTCCTCTGTTTTTGCTTTATCAAAGCATTCGGGTTTTACATACACAATATCGCAGATGTTATTGTATTGACCGTTTCCTAAGGCCGATTCGCTATAAATGATGGTTTCAGAAATAGTAATATCTTCACTCAATAAATCTGTAAAATTATCTTGTTCTACGATAGGTCTAATTTGTAAAAAACTAAATATTTTTGGTTCTCCAGCTGGGACATCTAGTTTTATGGCAAATTCCATTTCAATAGGGTTTTGCATTTCTCGTTGACCTATGCGAAGTAATTCTTTTAAAATATCGGCTAATGGAAAGGTATTGTATTTTAATATATTATCAAAGGTGAGTACACGAGTGCCATCATGTAAAACACCAGGCTTAATAGTATCATTTTGAAAATCGTAAGTAGAAGCTACAAACTTCAAAGAAGTATGATTTTTAGCTTTTCGCAAACTAATTTTCTTTTTGTTTACAGCTTCATTTGTAGATACATGGTAGCTGTCTGGATTTGTATCGAGACCATAAAAATACTTTTGAGTTTCTCTAAGAGTGGTAACCGGATTAGAAAGTTGCAATATTTTCTTAGGATGATAAGGGGAAAAACGCAAAGTACGACCGCCTCCAACAATAATTTCTCCAAGACCGAGGGCAATATTGACGATTCCTTCATTGGTTTTTTCTTTACCTATAGGATATACGTTAATTGACCTGGCAACTCCTGATATATTTGGATAATAGACATCCTCATACTCTTTGCCAATAACTTCTTGCAAAATTACTGCCATTTTACTTTCTTCAATAGAGTGTTCGGTAATTTTGATATACGCCTTACTGTCCTTATAAAATGCTGATGCCATAACTGATTTTATAGCAATAGATACCATTTCTATTAATTGCTCTAAATTGGTGTTTGGCACCATATAGGTTGCAAAAATACCGGCAAAAGGCTGATAAAGAGAATCTTCTAGAACACTAGATGATCGTATAGCAATAGGAGTATTTGATGTTGCTAAAAAGGCTTTGATTTCTTCAAGAGCATTTGTCGGTAAAGGCTTCGAAATAAAGGTTTGTAAAATAGATTTATCATCATGGTTCTTAGCGATATATGAAAATAAATCATGTTCTTCCATAAATATATCAAATACCTCTGTACTGAGAACCACAGTTCTCGGAATGGCTATCGTAACATCTTTAAATTTATTGGCAAGTCGATGACGCTTAAGAAACTGATCTATAAATGCCAAGCCTCTTCCTTTTCCTCCTAATGCACCATCGCCAATTCGGGAAAACACCAAGTATTCGTCATAATAGTCTTTATCAAATTTTGCAATTACTCCTCTTGATTTATGAATTCTATAAGCTTTTACCGACTTTATAAGAAATTCAAGGACACTTCCTTCTTCGTCAAAATCTTCATATTTAATCTTAGAAAAGAGTTTCGCTAGAGGAAATAATGCACGAGATTGCAACCATTTAGTAAAGTCATTACGTTTAGCATGATAGATTAAGGAGTCTAACGGAGTTATGGATAAAGATTTTTGAAAACTTTTTAAGTCTTTGGCTCTTCCAATAATTTCATTAATTTTTGGATCCCAAAATTCAAAATCGCCAAACGAAAAATATTTTTTTATATATTTTTTAATATCTTGTTCTAAAGTCTCCGAATATTTGTATAAAAATTTTGCATTTGCTTTAATAGCTACTTTTTTATTGTCAATTTCTGATGACTGCAATAAAACAGGAAAATGTTTATCAAATTTTCTTACATAATCCAGTAAATAGAAACCGGCTTTTTTATTTTTTTCCCCATCTTTAAAAAAGGTTACATCTGATATGATTCCCAATAAGCTCTCTTTATATTTTTGGAATAATTCAATTCCCTCTTCGTAATTAGTAGCCAATAAAATTTTTGGTCTTCCTCTTTTAGAGAGCATTCTACGGTGTTCATTAAGCCTTTCATGCGTATAAGATTCTGTTTGTTTAAGAATCACTTTATAAATTAAAGGAATGTATTGCGAGTAAAAACGTAAAGAATCCTCAACTAATAAAATAGCCTTTACACCAACTTTATTAATGTCTTTTTCTGCGTTCATACGATCTTCCACTAGCTTAATAATGGCCAAAAAAATATCGATATTGCCACTCCAATGGAAAACAAAATCAATATCAGCAGATTGTTTATCGGCAATCATTTTTCGTAGTTCTTCGGAATAATGGCTTAAAGCTACAATGGGTATCTCAGGAAATACCTTTTTTATTTCTTTTGCAATTTCAAAAGAACGTACGCTTGCATCGACCCATGTAATTACAAGATCAATATTACCTGTTTTCAACTTTTTTAAAGCGCTTTTTGCAGAATATGCGTGTGAAAAATTAGGAGGATAACGCAGATTTAATGTCATATATTCATTAAAAATTTGCTCATCAATTCTGCCATCTTCTTCTAACAAATAGTAATCGTAACTGGAACATACAATGAGTACATTATATATTCTATTCTGCATTAATTGATTAAAGGGGACCTCTTCAAATTCGTATGATTGGATATCAAGAAGTGGATTTTTTAACATAATATCGGTTTTGTTGTTGCAAGATAAAAGAAAAATACGGAATAAATGCTTGTTATTCCTGTATTTTAATAGCATCAGAATTGGGCGTTACAAAACCTTCTTTATAACCTGAGTTCGACCAAAGGTTTCTTTACAGCTTAGATAAATTTTTTCATATTCGAAGATGAATTTTTGAAGGACTAACTGGTTAATTTGAGAAAATCCAACAAGAATAGGGTAAAATTTATCAAGCCCAAAGGGAATTAAAAGAAAAGGCAATCTTTTTTGCGTAAAACAATCAAAATATCTAGATATTCCTTCTTGTTTTACACTTCAAACCTTACCATTTCTTTTAATTCTGTATATCAAACCTTTGGTCGAGCTCAGGTTTATAGATAACCGCTCTATGGTTTTTGCCGTCTAGCATAATTGTTAATGCCTTTTTAAATCGTACATGACGAATAAATTTATCTTCATAAATTGCTTTTTGTTTGTTGAGATAAGCGACGTTAAAGAAACCATCATTCATAAATGGGTTTAGGGTTAAATAACCGACTTTAAAAGAGGTCAAATTTTGAAAAAAATGAGTTCCTTGACTCGGGTCAATTACAAAGTTTTCTAAGCCGGATTCTACAATAATCTTAGCAGCAGATATTTGTGTCCAATTAATAGGAATACCAAGCCAAGGATCACTTGATCCCCATCGACCGGGTCCAACCAATACATAGTTTTTCTTTTCTTTTTCGAAAGTTTTATTAAGTTGTTCAATGGAAGTTGCAATATCAAGCGTTTTGGCGGCATTAAACGTTTCAGGTTTTATATAAACAAAATCGTAGATGCCTTCATATTTTCCATTTCCTAAAGCCGATTTTGAGTAAATAATGGTATCTAATATATTGATTTTTTTAGGTATGATATGTTTGTAGTCATTACTTTCTACAATGGGTCTTATTTGTAAAAAACTAAATATTTTTGGTTCTCCAAGTGGAACATCTAATTTTATTGCAAATTCAATTTCGATGGGATGACGCATCTCTTCCTGACCTATTTGTAGTAAATCTTTAAGTATTTCGGCCAAGGGAAAAGTTTCTTGTTTTAAGATACTTTCAAAGCTAAGAATACGGGCGCCGTCATGAAAAACACCGGCTCTAATTTGATTGCTTTGCATGTCATAGGTAGAAGCTACAAATTTTAATGCCGGATGGTTTTTTGCTTGCCGGAGGTTTATTTTCTTTTTGTTTACGGATTCACTAGTAGATACTTGGTAGCTTTCTGGATTCATGTCTAATCCATAAAAATATTTTTGAGTATCCTTTAAAGCCGTTTTTGTAGATGATAGTTGCAAAATATTTTTGGGGTGATATGGAGAAAAATGTAGTGTTCTGCCGCCACCAACAATTATTTCTCCCAGACCCAAAGCTATGTTGGCGATACCTTCATTCGGTTTTTCTTCGCCAATAGGATAAAAATTAATAGATCTAGCTACTCCTGATATATTGGGGAAATAAAGAGTATCATATTGTTTTCCAATTACTTCTTGTAATATTACTGCCATTTGACTTTCCTCTACAGAGTGGGCGGTCGCTTTTATATAGGACTTGCTACTCTTGTAAAAAGAAGAGGCCATTACTGATTTAATGGCAGTACATGTCATTTTTAAAAAATGAGCAATATCGGTGTTGGGCAGCATATAAGTGGCGTAAACTCCTGCGAAGGGTTGATATATTGAATCCTCTAATACACTAGAGGATCGAATAGCAACAGGAGTTTTTAATGTTGATAAAAATGACTTTACGTCTTTGATGACCCATTTAGGTAAAGGTTTAGAGATGAATTTTTTTAAAATAGTCTCATCGTCATGAGGTTCGGCAACAAATTGAAGGAGTTTGTGATCTTCCATAAACTCATTAAAAACATCGGTGCTTAAAACTACAGTTCTTGGTATTGAAATAGTAATATCCTTGTATTTTTTAGACAAATGATTGCTCTTTAAAAACAAATCAATAAAAGCAAGACCACGCCCTTTTCCGCCTAATGAACCTTCTCCAATTCTTGAGAATACCAAGTATTCATCATATTGATATCTATCAAATTTAGCAATAATACCCCTTGATCTATAAATACGAAATGCTCTTACAGAATCTGCAAGAAACTGACGTACTTGAATATCTTTTGAAAAGTCTTCGTATTCAATTTTTGCAAATAGTTTTGCTAATGGAAATAAGGCGCGAGATTGAAGCCATTTTGAAAAATCATTACGTTTAGCGTGATAGACAATAGAGTTAAGTGATACTACGGATAGCGTTTTTTGAAAACTTTTAAGATCTTTTGCTTTTTTTGTTACTTTTCCTGTTTTGGGATTCCAAAACTCAAAATCACCAAATAAAAAGTATTTGGTGATATAATTATTCAACTCTAAACTTAAAGTCTCAGAATGTTTGTGTAAAAATTTGGCATTTAATCTTAGTGTTTGGGCTTCGTTTTTTAAACTGGATGACTGAATTAAAACCGGGAAATATTTATCAAATTCCCTTACATATTGTAGAAAATGGAAACCTGCCTGTATATTTTTTATATTATTCTTAAAATAGCTTACATCTGAGATAACCCCTATTAAATTATTTTTGTACCTATCAAATAAGTCGATTGCCTCTTCGTAGGTTTTTGCTAGTAATACTTTAGGTCTTCCCCTTTTTGACATAATTTGCCTGTGTTCATTCAAGCCTTCTTGAATAAATGATTGCGTTTGTTTAAAAAGGATTCTATAAATTAAAGGAAGATATCGTGTATAAAACCGTATTGAATTCTCAACTAACAAAATCGCTTTCACACCTATTTCATTGATGTCCTTTTCAGCATTCATGCTATCCTCGACTAATTTTATGATTGCTATAAAGATATTTGTGTTGCCATTCCAATGGAAAACATAATCGATATCATGGCTTTCCTTTTTATCTAATATTTTGTGTAATTCATTTGGATAATGACTCAGAGCAACGATAGGAATAGTTGGAAACACCTCTTTTATACCGCTAGATATTTCGTAAAAATGTTCACTGATATCTAACCATGTAATAATGAGCTCAACTTGATTTGATTCTAAAACTACTAAAGCATTTTCTATAGAATTTGCATGTAAAATATTGGGAGGATATCGCAGATTTAACGATGAGTATTCTAAAAAAATTTGTTCATCAATCCGACCATCTTCTTCTAGTAGGTAGAAATCGTAATTAGAGCATATTATTAAAACATTATAAATTCTAGTTTGCATCAACTCTTTAAAGGAAACTTCTTTAAACTCATAAGAATGCAAGTCAGGTAATGGATTTTTTAGCATGGTTTATAATTTATTGGTCTCAATCGTTAGTTAAAACTATGCTTCCGATAGCTATCGGAATTAGTGCAATATTTTTAGTTTTTATAAATATTAGTTAGAAGTCCGAAGTTAGAAGTATGCTACTTCGGGCTTCCGACTTTCAACTTCTAACCCTAGGGTTTAAACTAGATGCGCCCCGTATTTACTATCGGGGTCATTCGTAAAATAAGCCGATGGCACTTCCAGGCCATAGTGGTTTAGTTATAACATGACGACAATTCACCAAAATAGAGCTAGATTGTAATTGGCTATGAGTAAAAGTCTTACGTCTTATGTCTTTTCGTCTTATGTCCGTCGGGTTAATACCCATGCAATTTAATTGAATTAGAAACAATTATCACAATTTTTCAACTTTTATTTGAATAAACTTTAAAATAAGGATGATGAGAAACATAAAGAATCCAATAAAACATGTGGGAATACTAATATCAGATATTGAACATTGAATCGTGCCGAATAGATGTCCAATAGTAGCAAATCCGGTAAATGTTAAAGCAAATCCGGTTAGTATAATAAATATAAGAGTTGCTTTTTTACAAACTTGAAATATAAATAGGAGTACAAAATACAGTAAGGCAATATAGCAAGAAGGGACTATTGAAAATTTCGGACAAATCCCTCCATCTAAAAATTCTTTATAAGATAAATCCCCTAGTATTAGAATTCCAAATAGTATTATTGTTAAAAGAGCAATATCTAGGCTGTGTTTTTTCACTTTTATATTTTGTATAAAGTTACAAATATTTTAAACAAAAAAACTCGCTCAATTTGAGCGAGTTTTTTATGATTTAAAAATTCTATTGTTTTGAAAGAGAAATTGCTAAACCACTCCTTGATCTAACATAGCATCGGCCAATTTTACAAAACCGGCAATGTTGGCTCCTTGCACATAATCTATAGATCCATCAGCTCGTTTTCCAAATTTTACACAAGAGGCATGAATGTCGCTCATGATTCTATGTAATTTTGCGTCAACTTCATCGCGTGTCCAATTGTAGCGTAGTGAATTTTGACTCATTTCTAAACCGGAAACAGAAACACCACCTGCATTAGAAGCTTTTCCCGGAGCGTACAAAATGCCTGCTTTTTGGAATACTTCAATAGCATCTGGAGTAGAAGGCATATTTGCACCTTCAGCGACACAGATAACACCATTTTTCACTAGTGCTTTCGCATCTATTTTATCTACTTCGTTTTGAGTTGCACAAGGCAAGGCAATATCAACTTTAACATTCCAAGGTCGTTCTCCTTTAAAATACTTAGCATTAGGATATTCTTTTACGTATTCAGAAATACGACCTCGTTGTATATTTTTCAAATCCATTATATATTCTAATTTGGCTGCATCAATACCATCTTCATCATAAATATAACCACCGGAATCAGATAAAGTAACCACTTTACCCCACAATTGATTGACTTTTTCGGTTGCATATTGAGCCACATTTCCGGAACCGGAAATGGAAACTGTTTTTCCTTTAAACGAATCTTCTTTTGTTTCTAGCATATGTTGTGCAAAATAAACTGTTCCGTAACCGGTAGCTTCAGGTCGTATTAAGGAGCCTCCATAAGAAATCCCTTTTCCTGTTAAGACACCGACAAACTCATTGCGTAATTTTTTATATTGACCAAATAAGAACCCTATTTCACGACCACCAACACCTATATCACCGGCGGGTACATCAGTATTTGCACCAATATGCCGGAATAATTCGCTCATAAATGATTGTGTAAAACGCATTACTTCGATATCTGATTTCCCTTTAGGGTCAAAATCAGATCCTCCTTTTCCACCACCCATTGGTAATGTAGTTAAGGAATTTTTAAAAACTTGCTCAAATCCTAAGAATTTTAAAATAGATAAGTTTACAGAAGGGTGAAAACGCAAACCTCCTTTATATGGTCCAATAGCTGAATTAAATTCAACTCTAAAACCTCTATTAACTTGCGTATTTCCCTGATCATCAACCCAAGGTACACGGAACATCAAAACACGTTCGGGTTCAATCATTCTTTCTAAAAGCATTTTCCCCTTATAAGCCGGATTTTCTTCAAGAAAAGGAATGAGAGCTTCAGCGACTTCTTGTACTGCTTGAATAAATTCAGGTTCGTTTGGATTACGCTTTTTTGCGTATCGCATAAACTTATTTATTTTTGATTGCATAAGTATGATTTTGAATAAAATTATTGAATTCACAAATATATATTAAAAAGTATATTTTTTCAAATGATATTTGTTATTTTTTTAAGAAATTAATAAAATTTTTAATCGTTTTAAATAAAGAAGTTCTTTTTATCAATTTTCAGAATATATTTTGCTGCTTTTTCCTAAATTAATTTGCTTTATTGGCGTCATATAAGCCTAAATAAATAAGCCACTATCATCTAAAAAAAATATGTAATTTTGTTTTTCAATTTAAATATAACTTTTTGCTATTTTTTCTGGGAATTAAACCAAAATAAACAGCAATTTCGAATACCATCTATGTTAGATAAAATTAATAAATATATTACTGAAGTAGCTCAATTTAATTCCACAGGAATTGACGAAATCGAAAATTTTCGTATCAAATTTATCGGAAGCAAAGGAATCATTAAAAATCTTTTTGGAGAGTTTAAAGAGGTTCCGAACAACGAAAAAAAATTAGTTGGTCAAGCTTTAAATAAATTAAAAAATGTGGCTACTGAAAAAGTTAAAACTTCAATAGAAGCTCTAGAAAGTGCACAAGGGGAGAAAACTATATATGGTGATTTAACGCGACCGGGTGCTCCTGTTGAAATTGGCGCTCGTCATCCTATTTCTATTGTAAAGAATAAAATTGTAGACATTTTTTCACGTATCGGGTTCACTGTTTCAGAAGGCCCCGAAATTGAAGATGATTGGCATAACTTTACAGCCTTAAACCTGCCCGAATATCATCCGGCACGTGATATGCAAGATACTTTCTTTATCGAAAAAAATCCTGATATGTTATTGCGAACGCATACTTCTTCGGTACAAGTTCGCTATATGAATGAGCACAAACCACCCATTCGAACAATTTCTCCCGGACGTGTATTTCGAAACGAAGATATTTCAGCGCGAGCACATTGTATTTTTCACCAAGTAGAGGGTCTGTACATTGATACCGATGTGTCTTTTGCCGATTTAAAACAAACCTTACTCTATTTTACCAAAGAATTATTTGGAAAATCAAAAATTAGATTGCGCCCTTCTTTCTTTCCCTTTACAGAGCCTAGTGCAGAAGTGGATATTTATTGGGGTCTAGAAACTGAAACCGATTACAGAATCACGAAAGGAACGGGCTGGTTAGAAATTATGGGCTGCGGAATGGTTGATCCAAACGTCTTGGAAAACGCAAATATTGATTCCAAAAAATACACAGGATTTGCTTTTGGTATGGGAATCGAACGTATCGCTATGTTATTATACCAAATACCTGATATAAGAATGTTCTATGAAAATGATGTAAAATTCTTAGAGCAGTTTAAAGCAGAGAGTTAATGGTTATTGGAAGATAAGTTAATAGTTAAAAGGAGAAAAAGATAAATACTAAAATTACAGCATTTGAATATTTGGAATGTTAGAAGTTAAAAAGGGAATTAAGAAATGATGTTTCAAAACATTTTTTGCACAAGAAAAATTTGAACTTTTAGATCAAATTATAAACGTGAAAGATGAAGCTTATTTAACTGAAAAACAATATCAATAATGAAATAAAAATGACACAAAAGAATACTAAAAATAGATTAAAAACGGTCAACGTTATTTAGGTACTGATACTTTTTTAACTTTTAACCTTTAATTTCATAAAGAATGAACGCACCAACAATGGCAGAACTTGCCTCCGAAGGAAAAAAAGCAGACATCTTATTTTTTGTAGGATGTGCTGGCAGTTATGATGACAGAGCAATTAAAATAACAAAAGCTTTTGTAAAGATTTTAAACAAGGCAAATGTAAATTTCGCCATTTTAGGTGCTGAAGAAACCTGTTGTGGTGATCCCGCTAAAAGAGCTGGAAATGAAATGCTTTTCCAAATGCAAGCCTTGATGAATATTGAAGTTTTCAATATGTACGAGGTAAAAAAAATAGTAACTGCAAGTCCACATGCTTTTAATACCATTAAAAACGAATACCCGCAATTAGGAGGTAAATATAATGTGTTACATCACACACAATTTATCAACGAATTAATACAAGAGGGAAAACTTAAAATTAGCGGTGATCGTTTTAAAGGGAAGCGAATTTCTTTTCATGATCCTTGTTATCTTGGGCGAGCTAACAATGAGTATGAAGCTCCGAGGCAACTATTAAAACAGCTCAATGCTACCCTAGTAGAAGCCGACAACACCCGAAGCAAAGCAACCTGTTGTGGTGCAGGTGGTGCACAAATGTTCAAAGAAGCCGAAAAAGGAGATAGAGAAGTTTTTGAAAAACGCACGGATGAAATGCTAGGAGCAAAGCCCCAAATTATTGCGACTGCTTGTGAATTTTGTAATACCATGCTAACGGATGGTGTAAAAATGCAAAACAAAGAAGCTGAAATCGAAGTGCTAGATATTGCTGAAATAATTGCCAAAGATCTGTGAAATATCGCGACACGTAATACGCGTTAAGCGTACTGCGTAAAGCAAAAAGCGTATTTACATGCCAAACCTTAAAACCTATATACAAGCCGCTCGTTTACGAACCCTACCGCTATCAGTTTCCGGAATTATTGTCGGAAGTTTTTTAGCCTATGCATCTGGTTATTCTAACTGGAAAATAGTTGTATTAGCTTTATTAACTACCGTGGGTTTTCAAATCTTATCAAACTTTGCTAACGATTATGGCGATGGAATCAAAGGAACGGACAATAAAGATCGTATAGGTCCAGAAAGAGCTTTACAAAGTGGAGCCATAACACAGAAACAGCTTAAAACTACGATACTTATTACTGCAATAATCACTTTACTAATTGCTCTTGCTTTAATTTTTGTTTCTTTTGGTTTTGATAATCCTTTGTACACCTTACTTTTCTTTATTTTAGGAATCGCAAGTATCGCCGCAGCCATTAAATACACCATTGGGAACAATGCTTATGGATACAGCGGTTTGGGTGATTTATTCGTCTTACTTTTCTTTGGGTTTTTAAGTGTTGTAGGGACTTATTTCCTTTTTACAAAACAGATACATTGGACACTTTTTTTACCTGCATTTTCTGTGGGTTTATTAAGCGTTGGTGTTTTACATCTTAACAATATGCGCGATCGAGAGTCAGACATAAAAGCAAATAAAAATACGATGGCTGTTAAACTAGGCGTAGAAAAATCAAAAAAATACTTTTATTTTCTTATTGGTTTTTCGTTTCTATTTGCCATTTTTTATGTGAATTACCATTATAACAAAGCTTGGCAATTTATATTCGTATTTGCTTATATTCCCATTATAAAACAACTAAAGCGCGTTCTAAAAAACAAAGAACCTAAAAACTTAGACCCTGAATTAAAAATATTGGCATTAAGCACATTTCTTTTTGCTATACTTTTTGGTTTGGGACAAATATTGTAACTTTGAACAGCGACTATGAATCAAGAATCAAAAAACTTTTAACTTTATAACTTTATAACCTTTTAACTTTTAACTGTAATATGAAAATAACCTATCTCGGACACGCATCTCTCAGTATTGAAGCACATGGAAAAGTAATAATTGTCGATCCTTTTATAACAGGAAATGAATTGGCAAAAAACATAGACATCGATAAATTGGAAGCCGACTATATTTTACTCACACACGCCCATGAAGATCATATTTTAGATGTTGAAGCCATTGCAAAACGAACTGGCGCCACAATCATTTCAAATTTTGAAATTGTAACTTATTTTGGGAAAAAAGGAATTGAAGGGCATCCGATGAATATTGGTGGTACTTGGCAATTTAACTTTGGTAAAATACACATGGTTAGCGCTTTACATTCTAGTTCTTTTCCAGATGGTTCTTATGGAGGAAATGCTGCAGGTTTTGTTTTAGAAACCAAACATCATAAAATTTATATTGCTGGTGATACTTCTTTAACCTATGATATGCGATTAATCCCTAGATTAATTGGAGAACTTGATTTAGCTGTTTTACCGATTGGAGACAATTTTACAATGGGTATAAAAAGCGCTATAAAAGCGAGTGATTTTCTTGAATGTAAAAAAATCTTAGGTTATCACTACGACACTTTTGACTATATAAAAATCGACAAAATAAAAGCCATTACTAAATTTGCTAAAAAACGTAAAGAACTCAATCTACTACCGATTGGAGATTCGTTGAAGTTTTAAATACGAATAAAAAAAGTATTGCCACGAATGCACGAATAATCTATTCGTGCATTCGTGGCATTTTTTTTTATAAACCCTTTATTCTTTT
>JAUVOS010000109.1 GCA_030599055.1 Lutibacter sp. | reverse complement strand
GTTTTGGCTTCCCGAATATTATCTAGGATGATAAAAGCATCTTGTCCGGGTATTTTTACTAAATCTTTCTTTGGAATATCATAATAGTATCTGGCTCCATCTTTTACATCATAAAAAGATTTCTGACCACTGGCAAGCATATCAGTTACCCATTTGTTCGGTTTGTAGCCTTCTGCTTCCATCATTTCTATTCCCTTCTCTACTCCGATAGCATTCCAAATTTGGAAAGGTCCGTGTTCCCATCCAAACCCAGCTTGCATAGCATCATCTATTCGATAAAGTTCATCTGATATTTCTGGGATTCTATTCGAAACATACTGAAATAAGGGTGCAAATGTTTTACGATAGAACTCACCTGCTTTATCTTTCCCTTTAACTAAGACCTTAAACCTATCAATAACATTATCGATAGATTTTGTCATTTCTAGTGTTGGAAATTTAGCTCTTTCTTGTGGCTTATATTCTAAAGTTTCTAAATCAAGAGCTAGTATAGATTTTTTTCCATCTTCTACTACTTTTTTATAAAAACCTTGTTTGGTTTTGCTACCCAACCACTTATTCTCCATCATTTTTTGGATAAAATCCGGAATAGCAAAACTATCGTGCATTTCATCATTTTTAGCATTGTCTGCCACACCATTTGCTGTATGCACTAGCGTATCAAGCCCTACTAAATCGACTGTTCTAAAAGTGGCTGATTTAGGACGACCAATTACGGGACCTGTCAATTTATCAACTTGTGCTACTGTTAAACCCATCTCTTTTACAACATGAAATAGACTCATAATTCCAAAGATACCGACACGATTTCCTATAAATGCTGGTGTATCTTTGGCTAATACAGCAGTTTTTCCCAAAAACTTCTCGCCATAGCCCATTAGGAATTCTGTTACTTCTTGTTTACAGTCTGGTCCGGGAACCACTTCAAATAATTTCAGATAACGTGGCGGATTAAAGAAATGCGTTACCGCAAAATGTTTTCTAAAATCTTCACTACGCCCTTTATTCATATATTGAATAGGAATTCCTGAAGTGTTTGATGTAATTAATGAACTCGGTTTGCGGTATTTCTCAATTTGTTCAAATACTTTCTGCTTAATATCCAAACGTTCTACCACAACTTCTATCACCCAATCACAATCTGCAATGAGATGTAAATCATCATCAAGATTTCCTGTACTAATTCGTTTTGCAAAATCTTTTTGATAAATAGGTGATGGTTTTGACTTTAATGTGTTTTGTAAACTTTCGTTTACCAATCTGTTACGCACAACTTTATCCTCTAAAGTTAAGCCTTTGGTTTTTTCTTTGTCATTGAGCTCACGTGGTACAATATCAAAAAGACGGACTTGCACCCCAATATTGGCAAAATGACAAGCTATACCCGATCCCATTATCCCAGAACCTACGATAGCTACTTTTTTAACTGTTCTTTTCATGTGATTAAATATTTCTCGCTAAGACCTTTAGTACTAAGCGAATTATTAATTAAAATATGCTATTAAAACTTGGCATCGCCTCTTATTAAAACGAAGCACTGTATAATTTTATCTATACCTCTTTTCTATTGAATATTGAATTTTCTTTTATAAGTATATCAATCGTTTTCATTACTTCAAAAAAACTATTTAGCTGTTCTGGCGTAACATTATTCCTTATTACATTATTAAAACGCAAAACAAATTCTCTAGCTAAAGCTCTTTTTTCTTTTCCGAATTCTGTTAATTTTATCAAAACTCCTCGTCCATCTTTCGGATTTCTTTGACGATAAATCACTCCCTTATCTTGCATGTTTTTTAATATTCTAGACAAGCTAGTGGCTTCCATTCCCATTTTGGGGCCCAAAGACGTTGAAGGCGTTCCTTTTTCATAATCAATATTTAAAAGCACAAAGGCTGTTGCCATTGTCGAATCTTGCTTTAAAGCTTGTTCATTATACATTTTTGAAACAGCTTGCCAAGTGGCTCTGAGATGATGATCTATAGATTCTTCCTTATGCATTTCCCAAAGATACAAAAATATACTATGCGTGCATAGCATTTTTGGAAAAAGATTTCACATATCTTAACAAAAAGAATATATTCTTGATAATAACCAAGCATTTGAGGTGTAGTATATCCTACTTTGTTAATGTTATTTACGAATTAGTATCAATAATTAAAATAATGACAACCCTAATGAACTACCCCAACGCATCAGGGCAAACGCACACTTTTTAAACATCTTTTGATTACAAGTAAGTTAACAAATTACTTGCCCTAATAACTAAGCGCAACAATTCCTCTTTGAGAAACTTTGCGCTTCCTTTGGGGTTCTTTGTGCAATAGCTTTATACTCCTACTTCATAAGCTATTACACAATTTATCCCGATGTTTTTATCGGGAGAGTTTCTCAGAGAATTCTCAAAGCTACCCAAAGAAAGTATGAGTTTGCTCTACCCGACGCACAGCGTCGGAGTATCAGGTAAAGAATATTGATATTATTCTATTTTCCGACGCAGAGCATCGGAATATAAAACCATACTCACCCACTATTTGGCTTTCGCCCTGCGAATAAATACTAATTATTTGGTAACAAAACAGGAAACTACTGTACTTATTAGTACTTTTGGCTTCTTAAAAAATCAAAAAATTTATGAATTATCTTTTACAAACTAAAAAAATAGTAAAAACATTTGGTGAATTTACTGCGCTAAACGAAGTTTCAATTAGTGTCCCGGAGAAAAGTATCTTTGGTTTATTAGGACCTAACGGTGCAGGGAAAACAACCTTAATTCGCATCATTAATCAAATTGCAATTCCTGATTCAGGACAAATCATATTTGATGGAAAACCTTTGCAACTCAATGATGTTCACTATATCGGCTACTTACCCGAAGAAAGAGGTTTGTATAAGAGCATGAAAGTAGGAGAGCAAGCTTTGTATTTGGCACAACTTAAAGGCTTGTCTAAAGCCGAAGCCAGAAAACGATTAAAGTACTGGTTTGACAAATTTGAAATTGGCGATTGGTGGAATAAAAAAGTACAGGAATTATCAAAGGGAATGGCACAAAAGGTACAATTTATTGTCACCGTTTTACACGAGCCCAAACTGTTAATTTTTGATGAACCCTTTAGCGGTTTTGATCCGATTAATGCAAATTTAATTAAAGATGAAATTCTCAACCTACGCGATAAAGGAGCAACAGTAATATTTTCAACGCATCGTATGGAATCGGTTGAGGAATTATGTGAGGATATTGCCTTAATAGATAAAGCAAATAAAATTTTAGAGGGGAAACTTCAAGATATAAAACGTCAATTTAAAACAAACACTTTTGATGTTGGCTTGAGCACTACTAATTCAGATGTATTGCAAAAAGAATTAGCTGCTAAATTTGATATCGAAAAGGCAAGTTTTAAATCATTAGAAGAGGACTTAAAACTTCGTATTAAACTCAAATCAGAAGATTCTGCAAAAGATTTAATCAAATATTTAAACAGTAAAGCAGAAGTCAACCATTTTGTTGAAGTCATCCCAACCGCAAGTGATATATTTATCAAAGCCGTTCAATCAAATCAAAAAACAACTAAGTAATGGACAAATTAAAACTGATTATTGCTCGTGAATTTATGACGAAAGTCAAAAACCGAACCTTTATTATCATGACTTTCTTGGGTCCATTATTAATGGTAGGAATGATGATGCTAATAGCTTTTATCACTAAAAACAGCATGGATACTACACGAGTGGTTTCTTATATTGACCATTCAGAACTATTTACTAAAGATGATTTTGAAAATACTAAAAGTTTAGAATTTGTCGATATTTCAAATCTTGATTTAGAAACTGCAAAACAAACGATAAAAGAAACAGAGCAATATGGGTTACTGTATATTCCAAAGGGAGAAAGCATAGAAGAAGTTGCGAAGAATATTTCATTTTACTCTGCCGAATCACCAAGTGTTATTTTTACAGAGAAAATTGAAAATAAGTTTAATAATAAATTTAGTTCCCTTAAAATGAAAGAGCTTGGTATAGATACCGAGCAAGTAAATGCTTCGAGAATTAGCTCAGACTTACAGTTGAGTAACTTTGAAGGAGAAGGAAGTTCTAAACTTATCAACGGAATTAAGTTAGGAATTGGTTCTGCTGCAGGTTATATGATTATGTTGTTTATTTTAATATACGGAGCCATGGTAATGCGAAGTGTAATTGAAGAAAAAACAAGTCGTATTATCGAAATTATTATTTCTTCTGTAAAACCCTTTCAACTCATGTTGGGAAAAGTTATCGGTACAGCCGGAGCTGGTATCGCACAATTTATTGTTTGGGGCATATTGATAGCAATGCTCTACGCATTTCTATTGCCTATAATGGGTATAAATACTAGTTCGCAATTGAGCCCTGAGCAAATGGAAATGATGACAGAGGTAACCAAAAACTCTAAACTAGAGATCGCCATTCAGGAAATAGCAAAACTACCAATAGCAACAATTGTACTATCATTTTTCCTTTTCTTTATTGGAGGTTTTCTACTATATAGCGCCATGTACGCTGCAATAGGAGCGGCTGTCGATAATGAAACCGATACACAACAATTTATGATTCCTATCATGATGCCTCTTATGCTAGGTATTTATATTGGCTTTGCAGTTGTCATCAATGACCCGCATGGCACTTTAGCAACTGTTTTTTCTATGATTCCTTTTACATCACCTATCGTTATGATGATGCGAATACCAATGGGTGTACCACTTTGGCAAATAGTAGTATCTTTGGTATTGTTATTCCTAACTTTCATAGGAATGATTTGGCTAGCGGCAAAAATATATCGAGTTGGAATATTGATGTATGGAAAAAAACCTAGTTATAAAGAATTGTGGAAATGGTTGAGATACTAAAGGAACTAAAACTGATATACGTTTGACATAAGATTTTAAAACACAAAGCGTAACGCTATAAAACATATGAGTAAAATACTAATAGTTGAAGATGAAGCGGCCATTCGCCGTGTACTAAATAAGATTATTTCAGAAGAAAGTAAAAGCTATGAAGTTTTTGAAGCGGTAGATGGAGTTGAAGGAATTGAACTTATAAAAGAAAATGACTATGATTTGGTTTTATGTGATATAAAAATGCCAAAAATGGATGGTGTTGATGTATTGCAATACAGCAAAAAAATAAAACCCGAATTGCCTTTTTTAATGATTTCTGGACATGGTGATTTAGAAACTGCAGTCAACACAATGCGATTAGGAGCTTTTGATTATATCTCTAAACCTCCCGATTTAAACCGACTACTCAATGCGGTAAGAAATGCACTTGACAATAAAGAATTAATTGTAGAAAATAAACGCTTAAAGAAAAAAGTAAGTGAAAACTTTGAAATGGTTGGTGAAAGTGCTGCTATCAATCAAATTAAAGAAATGATTGAAAAAGTAGCCCCAACCGAAGCTCGTGTATTGATAACCGGAGCAAATGGAACAGGTAAAGAATTGGTTGCACATTGGTTGCACGAAAAAAGTGAACGAAGCAAAGGCCCACTGATTGAAGTAAATTGTGCCGCTATTCCATCAGAGTTAATAGAAAGCGAACTTTTTGGACATAAAAAAGGTTCTTTTACCGGAGCCTCAAAAGATAGAATAGGAAAATTTGAAGCAGCTAACGGAGGTACCATATTTTTAGATGAAATTGGCGACATGAGTCTTTCCGCCCAAGCTAAAGTACTTCGTGCACTACAAGAAGGGAAAATTCAACGCGTTGGTGATGCAAAAGATATTAAAGTTGATGTAAGAGTAATTGCTGCAACAAACAAGGATTTAGACAAGGAAATTAAGGAAAAGAAATTCAGGGAGGATTTATACCACCGATTGGCGGTTATTTTGATACACGTTCCTTCGTTAAACAACAGACGAGAAGATATCCCAGTATTGATTAACTTTTTTGCAAAAAAAATTGCAAAAGAGCAAGGCACAAGCATTAAATTTTTTAGTAAAAAAGCAACTAAGTTACTTCAGGAATACGATTGGACCGGAAATATTCGCGAACTCAGAAATGTGGTTGAGCGATTGATAATTCTTGGTGAAGAAGAAGTTTCAGAACAAGATGTAAAATTATTTGCAAGTAAATAAAACTAATACTTTTTATAAATGAGCTTAAAAATTTATAAAGCACGACAGAAAGTTTCTTTGGACAATTACATTAATCTTGAAATTGAAAAAGATGCAAAAAAACAATTAAAAAAAGTGCGCAAACAACTAGCAGAAATCCAAGATGCGATGTATGCACAAAATAAATATAGTTTGTTGGTTTGTTTACAAGGAATGGATACTAGTGGTAAAGATAGCTTAATTCGAGAGGTTTTTAAAAATGTAAACGCTAATGGAGTTAATGTACATAGCTTTAAAGTTCCTACTTCAAAAGAGCTCGAACATGACTACTTATGGCGTCATTATATCGTTTTACCTGATAAAGGAGAGATTAATATTTTCAACAGAACACATTATGAAAATGTACTAGTTACCCGTGTTCATCCAGAGTACATTCTTTATGAAAATGTTCTTGGCATTGAAAGTGTCAATGATATTGATGATGACTTTTATCGGCAAAGAATGCAGCATATTAATGCTTTTGAAAAACATGTGACAGAAAATGGAACAATTATTATGAAATTTTATTTGCATCTTTCTAAAGAAGAGCAAAAAAATAGACTTTTGCGACGAATTGATACACCTGAAAAAAATTGGAAATTCTCTGCTGGTGATTTGAAAGAGCGTAAACTTTGGGAGAACTATATCGATGCGTATGAAGATATGCTTTCTCGCACATCAACACCCCATGCTCCTTGGTATATTATACCTGCAGACGACAAAAATACTGCACGTTTACGTGTCTGTGAAATTATTGTGGAAAACTTGTTAAAATACAAATTTCAGTATCCTGTTTTAAGTAGTGAAGAAAAAAATAATTTGAAACATTTTCGTCAAGAACTAAAAAATGATTAACTTTGGGTTGATATTCAACCCCAAATAACCCCCATTTAATCGCAGTAATTGTATTATCCACTTCATAGTGTAAACATGAATTGATAATAAATAAAGATATTGTTGTGGAATCGAGTTCATATAAAATTCAAAAAAAAGGATTTTAAAATATTGATTTGCTATATAAACGTTTAATTGTAAAACAAAATCTATGAAAGCTTTATGTATATTACTAATACTAATTAGTACAAGTGTTTTTGCGCAAACTACTGCCATTCCTGATGTTCGATTTGAAAGAGCTATAATTAATTTAGGAATAGATACAGATGGGGTTGTTAACGGGTTCGCAAGAACCTCTGATCTTAAAAAAATTACAAAACTTGATGTATCAAACAAAGCCATTTATGATTTAACGGGCATCGAGGACTTTACATCTTTAACGTCTTTAAATTGTTCGAAAAACAAATTAACTAGAGTTAATATCAGCACTTTAATCCACTTAAATGAGTTTATCTGTAATCAGAATGAAATAGATCATTTAGATTTGAGTGAGAATAAAAAATTGCAAATTGTGGGATGTAGTATTAACCGATTAACAAGTTTAGATTTATCCAATGTTCTTTCTGTAAAAAAAGTGTGTTGTGCAAATAACAATCTAGATAGCTTAAAAGTAAACAACGAATCTCTTGTCTATCTAAATTGCAACAATAATAATTTAACAGAATTAGATTTTACAGAGGCTTCTAAGTTAGAAAAATTGTTATGTAGTAGTAACAAACTGGAAATCTTGGATCTGAGCAAAAACAAAGCATTAACAAAAATAATCTGCAATGATAATTTGCTATATGTTTTATGCCTTAAAAATGATAATAATGAAATTTTAGAAGTTGTAAATTCAACCCATAACCCAAGATTGAGTTGTGTTGAAATAGATAATATAGTTGATGATATACCGGCAACCTGGTTTAAAGGTTCTGAAGCTGAATATTCAACTAATTGTAGCACCTATATACCCGATAATAATTTTGAAAAATTATTGATAAAATTAGGTTATGACTCCGGAGAATTAGATCAAAATGTTTTGACTGTATCTATTGATAAAATCAATTTTATAGATGCGTCAAGAAAGGATATAAAAGATTTAAAAGGGATTGAAGCTTTTAAAAATTTAGAAGTTTTGTATTGCTATTCAAATCAAATAACAAATTTAGATTTATCTAATAATCTTAAATTAAAAGAAGTACGTTGTCAAAATAACGATATCGAACGTATAAATATAGAAGGACTTACCAAACTTGAGAATTTTAGTTGTAATAAAAATAAGCTGACAAGTATCGATTTATCTTCAAATGTTAAACTCAAGGACATCAATATATCTAACAATGTTTTATATGAAAT
>JAUVOS010000095.1 GCA_030599055.1 Lutibacter sp. | reverse complement strand
TTATAACAAAACTTTCTAGGTAAAATGAAAAAGAATCCCTTGCGTGCTTAGCGTAAGCCTTTGACTCCTTGCGGTTAATAAAACAACGCCAGATTAAACTAGAGCTAAAAATTACTCTATTCTATCTAGATTATAAGTTTTAGAGTCATGAGTTGTAAAACCGACAAGACCTTGTTCTTTCGTATAAAAGATTTGAGTTTCATCAAACATTTCAGATTTGTAAACATTGCTATAAGTTACGCCATTTAATGTAACTTCGTCAATTAATATCATAGGAGAATCGATATTAAATTCGCCTTCATCATACATCTCTGTAAAGCGAATATCTGTTATAATTTCTTCGCGACCTATGGAACTTTCTCTCATGACATCAACAAGAAGTTTGTCATAAAAAAGTTCATATTCAGGACGCAAAGTATTTGTATATAAACCAATATTAAAAGAGTAGGCAGGATTTTCTGAAAAATAAACTGCATGCAGTGATTCACTATCAAAATACTTATAGGTAGATTGACCATTGTAGCGAAATTCCGAACAGATTTTATAAACAGAAACAGGATTATTCTCCATATGAACACCTCCATCATTCGACTTAAATAGGAGTTCATCACCTGAATTTGATATAAATATGAGCTCTTGATTCCCTTCATAGGGGAAGAAACTTTTACTAAATTCGGTAAGTTCTAACGCTCCTATCTTTTCATCATCCGGACAGTTTCTTGTACACGAATTAGTCATTATCACAATACTAAATATGCCTATAATCAATATTTTTTTCATGGGTTAAAAGTATTTAACGATACCAGATATTTTGCAAAAATACAAAAACCATTTACCAAATTTAATATTAAGTTTTTAAACAAAGTGAGATAAACTTTGTTTTTTCGTCAAGTAGCTAATGAATCAAATACGAATATTTGTTTCTTTTCGTTATAAACAAACACATTTTCTATGAAATAGAATAATGTATATTTGTACTTTAAAATACATTCATTTGACAAATCAAAATATTAAAAATACTATTCGTTGGGGAATAATCATAGCTTCTCTTACTATTGTAAGTTTGATTTTATGGAATACATATCAATTCTTTCAACGGTTTAAAGAAGAAGAGCGGATAAAAATGGAGATTTTAGCCTCTGCTTATAAAAGTATTAATTCAGATTTAAATGCGAAAGTTTCAGCACTTGAATTACAGATTATTGAAAGCAATAATAGTATTCCGATGATTGTTACGGATGAGCAGGGAGTGATTACATCTAATGTAAATTTAGATGAGAATAAAAAAGCGAGGAATAAGAATTATTTGCAAGAGCAATTAACGATTATGAAAGCGCAGAATAAACCTTTACTAGTGCAAACGGTTTTGCCTAATGCTGTAAGGAAAGATTATATTTATTACAAGGATTCTAAAATACTCACCAATTTAAAATATTATCCTTTAGCATTATTGTTTATTTTATTTTTATTTTCTATAATTATTTTTCTTTTCACAAAAACTAATAAAATAGCAGCGCAAAATCAGCTATGGACAGGAATGGCAAAAGAAACGGCACATCAGATAGGGACTCCATTAACCTCTTTATTAGGTTGGATTGCAATTTTAAGAGAAGATAAAGGAAAATCACTTATTGCTGATGAGATAGAAAAAGATGTAGAGCGTCTAGAAATAATTGCCAATCGCTTTTCTAAAATTGGTTCAGAAACACCCTTAGTAACACAAAATATTGTTTCAATAACTAAAAAATCTATAGCTTATTTAAAATCGAGAAGCTCTCAACAAATTCAATATACTTTTCAGAGTTCTTCTGATGAAATTAAGGTACAGACAAATCCAGAACTGTTTGGGTGGGTAATCGAAAATTTAGTAAAAAATGCTCTCGATGCTACGCAAGGAAAAGGAAAAATTGATATTGATATAAGACAAAGCGGTAGTTCTATTGTACTAAAAATCACCGATTCAGGAAAAGGTATTCCGAATAAGCTATTTAAAAGAATTTTTGAACCCGGTTATACTACTAAAAAGAGGGGATGGGGTATTGGTCTATCACTTTCAAAAAGAATTATTGAGAAGTTTCACGGTGGTAAAATATATGTGCTTGAGTCAGAACTAGGTAAAGGAACAACTTTTTGCATTAAACTCCCGATTGCCTAAAAATTAGCGACTATTCTTTTAGCAATTTCTTTAAATTCATCTGACGTAAAACTAACTTTAGAGTTAAAGGTAGCATCTTTCATTTGATTTAAAGGTATTAAATGCACATGCACATGAGGTACTTCAAGACCAATAACACTAATACCAACACGTTTGCATTCAATACTTTTTTCAATAGCAATGGCTACCTTACGAGAAAAATGCATTAAAGCTATATAAGTTTCTTCATCTAAATCAAATATTTTATCAACTTCTTTTTTGGGAACTACCAATGTATGTCCTTTTGCGTTGGGATTAATATCTAAAAAAGCAAAAAAATTAGCATCTTCTGCCACTTTATAACTCGGGATTTTACCTTCGATAATTTTTGTAAAAATGCTTGACATAATTTATGGATTGAATTGGCTATAGTTTAAAATAGTGTCGTTTTTATTAACCGCAAGAATACGCAATGATATTTCACTATTTAAACCTCGTTTTAGATTAATTCTGTGTTCAGTGCAAAGTCGATTGGTAGTCGAGCTAAGCCGAGGCTACCTTGAAATATCCAAAACTTCTAATTTCAAGATACCGTTAGGAACCGTAATTTTAGCAATATCTCCTACTTCTTTTCCTAAAAGTCCTTTCCCTATAGGTGATTTAACAGATATTTTACCACTTGCTAAATTAGCTTCTGCATCTGCAACTAGCGTGTAGGTCATTTCTTTATTTAAAGAAAGATTTTTCATTTTCACGATAGAACGAATTAGTACTTTTGATTGATCAAGTTGTGATTCATCAATTATTCGTGCATTTGCAACCGTATTCTTTAATTGAATAATTTTAAATTCTAATAAAGATTGTTCCTCTTTTGCTGCGTGGTACTCGGCATTTTCACTCAAATCACCTTTATCTCTTGCATCTGCAATTGCTTGCGATACTTGAGGACGTTTTTTGCGTTCTAGATAGTTAAGCTCTTCTTTCAATTTTTGAAGTCCTTCTTTTGTATAGTATGATAATTTACTCATAATCTTTAATTCTATAGGCTTTATATATCATTTCCAATGTTCCTATAATTACAAAAATCCCAATCCGAAATTGTTCTTGGATGAGATTTATACGACAAATGTACAAAAATTATACGAATTGCTAGTAAATTGCGTTATTTGCATACAGTAAAAAACAGATGAAAAGACTTTTTATAACATTATTTATCATATCTTTTTTGTCTTGTGATGATCCTCAATATAATGATTTGTTACCGGACAGAATTGTGAATGTTACGATTAATTTAAGTAACCCTGAATATATTAATTTGCAAGTTAATGGAGGTAATGCAGAAACACCAACTTCAGAACAGTATGGTTTTAAAGGTATTTTTTTAATTAGAAGGAGTCAAGATAGATATGCTGCATTTGAAAGAGCTTGTCCCCATTTAACACTATCTGAGTGTTCAAGAATGACTTTTGATGGTTTCTATTTTAAGTGTCCTTGTGATAACAGTACATTTAGTAGTTTTGATGGTAGTTCAAATGATACACCTTATACCGCAAGAGAATATCATGTACAAGTCGTTAACGCATCAACTTTAAAAATTACTAATTTTTAATTTGCAGAGCAAAAATCTTTAAGGTGGAATGGTTTAAACTGTTTGCTGACAAGGTAGGTGTCCCGATGTTCTGTGTTAGAATTTATAGTTCAGTTTCATCTTGGTGGATGAAGTTGAATATCATTTATTGCGAGCTGTTAGCCAAAAGAATTTCACTTTCAATGAGAAGTTTACAAGTCGAAAATTTCAATTCTATTTCGCTTAATCTTAACTTTTCCTTCGTTTTCTAATTGTTTTAACAGACGGGATATTACAACACGTGAGGTATTTAAATCATAGGCAATTTCTTGGTGAGTTGTGTTTAATGCAGTAACCCGTAGTACTTGAACTTTGTCGTGTAAATATTTTAACAAACGTTGATCCATTTTTTTAAAAGCTAAAGTATCGATAGCTTCTATCATTTCTTTAAGACGCAAATTATAGCTTTCAAGAACATAGTTTCTGAAGGATTTATACTTTACCAACCATTTATCAAACTGAGTAAGTTTAATTAAAATCACCTCCGAATCAGTTTCAGCAACTGCCCGAATACAGCTTTTTTCGGTATTTAATGAGTTGATAAAAACACAAGCACAGGTATCTCCTCTTTCCAGAAAGTACATAACTACTTCATTCCCTTTGTCGTCTTCACTTAAAATTTTAAATACACCACGTAATAAAAATGGAAAAAAATCAACTTTATCACCGACGTTCAACAAGTGTTCACCCTCTCTGTAAAATTTTATTTCGCCTACCTCAACAATTTCGTCAATAAGTTCTGCTTCAAATTGGTGTGCAAAAAAATCTTTAAGTTTTTCTTTCATTATTCGAGTTTTTGAGTGGATAAGTATCCAATAATAATTGCAAATTTACACTATTTGTAAATAATACGTAACTATTCACCCAGTTCTTTCATTTCACGCAAAGGCGCGAAGGCGCAAAGAAACAGTTAATATATTTGTCTTTTTCCTTTTTTTTGTGAGAATATAATATTAATGAATGTGAAGATAAATACTTTGCATTCATAAACTTAGCGTCTTTGCGCCTTTGCGTGAGAAAATTTTGGCTGAATAGGACAATAATACTTATCGTTTTAGATGTTAATCAAAAAATAATATGAAAAGAGCACCGACAAGCGACGCTCTTATACGGTTTTACTGAGAGGCAAAACCTACCAAAAAAAATGTGTTTTTCAGTAATATCGATTTATATCAAATTAGATATATTTGTTTTAAAATATATACCTATACCAAACACGTTTTTTTCTTTTTTGAATCTGTTTTTTGAACTTGTTTCAATTTACTCATAATTTTCATCAAGATAAGTTCTGTTCTTTTCAGTTTTATTGCTATGTTGAGTTGTTTTTTCATAATTATCTTTTCTTTTTATAGTTCTATTATTCTTGGTATAAAGATACCCATTCATTCTTTTTCTTTATAAGGAAAAACCCTATTTTTATAAAGGGTATTTCACTCTTTTTTTAAAGTGAAAAACCCGTTTATTTATGTGCTTTTTCTTTTTTTAATTATGGGATATCTATCATCCAATGTATCAAAACAAATATGTCTAGTTGAGACTCTCATAAGAATATGTTGTACATGACATATCAAAGATAAGATAGCTTTTGTTGTATAAAGTGAAAATATATATAAATGGTCATTTTTACTGTATAAATATATAGTTTGACTTTATAAACAGCTCAAAAGGTTGGCAACACATTTTATATTGCCAACCTTATGAGTATATATGTTTTAATTTCCTTTACGCATTTTAATCATCTTTTGCATCATGTCATAAGTTTGATGTAATTCTTCTTCACTCATGTTTTGCATTTCTTCATCTTCTTTATCTGCAAGAGCTAATTTTTTCCATTCTTCGAAAGACATTTTTTCTAATTTATCCATTTTAGCATTCATATCTTCTATGTCTTCTTCAAACTCTTCATTATCTCTATATCCTTCTTCTTTTTGAATAGGAAAATTGGGTAGTTTGAAATATTTATCAGAGACAGATACATTAAATTTAGCACTAGTGGCTTCTTTAATGGTTGTTATGCCCATGACAATCATTTCAATTTTTAAAACAGCACCTTTATACATCCATTGTTTGGCGCCCATTATATCCCATATTTCACAATTGTAGCCTAAGAAGTTTTCTTCTCCAATTTTTTTGCCACCCATACCTTCTAACGTGTTTTTGCCTACATCACCAGCATCTGCATTTGGATGAAAAACTTTAGTCATATCCATTGCCATATCTCTACGTAAGAATATTTGTTTTTTATCAAAATCGACATGATAGCTTTCGCCATTATCTAATTTTGACATTGTGTGCGTATTGGTGGTTTCTGTATTCTTACGACCAAAAATATTAGTTTCAGTTGTTTGAGTGGATTGTTCTTCGAGAAGTTCAATGGCGCCCCAATCTTTAAAATAGAGACTTTCTGTACCTGAACCTGTAATAACACTACCCATTACTTTTCCAGAAGTTGTAGCTGTATAGTGTATAATCCCAGACTTTACATCGTAGCGTTTGAGTTTGTTTTCTTGTTTTTCTGAGCTAACAGATAAACTATCAGCTGTTTTGTTTTCGTTTCCTTTACAACTTACGATAAAGATAAAAAGAGAAAGGATAATGCTAAGTTTTTTCATTTGTTTAAAGTTGTTTGTTATAAAATTCCAAATGCAACCATTGGATGCATTTGGAATTTTATGATTTTTACATATTGCCTTTTTGTGGACTTAAATTTTTTGTTATTCTTTTATCGGAAGGATAATTGAACTTCAATACAGATTGTGTTTCAATATTTGATTTTCCTCCTGAAATACTAAACTTCATCACTTCAACTCCATCACCAGCTCCACCGCCATCTTGGTCCTCTGGAGCGAAACTTCCTTGGTAGGGATTTGTTCCTGTAGTAGGTGTTAAGAGTACTCCTTGGTAATAAGCGGTTACACTATAATTTGTGTTTTCTGTAACATCACAATTCGCCCAAAAGTCAACGCGAACTATATATTCACCATTTTCAACAATGGCATCTTCAGCATAGGTTATATTTTCATTATTAACATTATCAATAATACAAGCTGCATTAGAATCAAGATCTAATGTGCCACCGTTAGCTGATACAGAATTTCCGTAATATATTTCGGCTGCATTTGGTTCTACTAAATGTAAATCGACATCGTTCGGTTGATCCCAAGAACAACTAATTTGTAATTTTCCAGTGCCTACTTGCACTAGAGAAACCGCTATTATTTCGTGCTCACTAATTACGCCAGCAGCAGTTTGTATAGCGATTACAATATTAAAAGTTTCTACAGCTAAGGTTTGATTCATCAATATATAAAATAGGTAATCACCTGTTGTTTTTGCTTCAGATGCTGGTAAACTGTAATAACCTCCAACATCGCTAACGCCAACTAATATTTTGGCAATATCATCATCTGTTTGAATAGCTATTGGATTGCTACCACCTGGAATTACAGATGGATTCCCATTAATAGTTTCTATGATAGGTGCTGTTCCATTTGAAGCCTCTGGAAATACGGCTTCTACATAAGTAGCATCGTTAACTGTAAAATATTCTGTATTTAAGTTGTAGTCAATAGGATCTATGACGGGTTCTTCATCTTCTTTGCAAGAACTAAAAAGTCCAACAAAAAGAAGTAACATAAATGATAATCTAATAAGTTTTTTCATTTGTTTTTTATTTATTGTTAATGGTAGTAAAGTGTAAAAAAAGGCATGTAGGAATTAAAGCAAATAACACCTACATACCCTAATTTTTATTGTATTAGACTAAATGATTATAGCCCAAATAAGATTCCAGCAGATAAGCCTGCAGTACTTCTCATAAACTTCACTTCTGCATATAGTTTCATACTGTCTGATAGTGCATAAGTGGCACCGCCGCCTGCATTCAAGCCAACATCACCACCGCTAGTTCCTCCAATTAAATCATCAACCTCCGAATCATCAAAATTAATGCTGTAATTCCAGTAATTTATACCGAGAATAGGATAGGCAACAAAACCTTCTCCAACTTCAAAATTGTAGTGTCCATCTACATTAAATATCAAACTTGTAATGGAGGCTCCTGGATAATCTTCGAAGAAATAGTCAATGGATGGTGAGATTGAAATTTGTTCAGTAACTGGGATATTTGCTTTTACTTCTATACCCATATCTCCCCAAAGAGCTATACCAGCACCTACGTCAATTTGTGCTTTTGCGAATTGTGAAATTCCTAATACAATTGCAATTGTTAAAATAATTTTTCTCATAATTTAATAGTTTAATAAATATTTGTTTTTGGGTGATTTTTTATCAATCCATGCAAGTCCACCCTTTAACTTAAATGAATTGTGATTATTTTTTAAATAGGATCAGCAGTGATTGCTAATTCAAGTGTTACTTCTACCTTAAAATTTAGGATGTCATTAGTAATAGCGTCTCCTTGATAGCTTACATCAACCTGATTGCTGTTTTTTAATGCCGTTGCTATTGTGTTTAGTTCTTGTACATCTGTTATTTCAAAGATTTCTCCACTATCAGCTACTGTTTTTACATTCATTGCAACATGTTCTTTTAAGAGTGTTCCATTTACTTTAAAACTAGCTGTAATAACTCCATTTTCATCACCTGAAAAATTAATTATTTTATAGCTTAATTTTTTTATCTCAACATCTTTGATGTAATTGAGGTAATCGTCAATTTGCCCACTACCATTTTCTAATTTAATGGTATTTTGGCTATTAAAATCAACAGATTCTCCAGATGTATTGGGTATATTTACATCAATACGTTCAGTAACTTCGGTGTCAAAAGTAACATCGGTTAAGTCTTCACATGAGGTGAAACTGTTAATCATTACTAAAATGATTAAAATTTTGATTGTGTTTTTCATGATATTTGAATGTTGAATTATTAAAGTTAAATATTGATTTTTAAATCTTTTTCTATCTATTATTCCATCCTTTTCTAATTTGCTCTTCTGTCAAGGATGGGTTTAGAATTTTAATTGCGTTTTTATATTCTTCATAGGTTTTTGCATTTTCTAATTGCTCATAAGCTTTTACTTGTTTTTGTGTTTCTGTTGGCTGATCATCTGCGGGGCTAATACTTACTGACCTGCCATCATCTTTATGTAAATTGTTATACGATTCTTTTACTTCGCGTCTTGTTGCCATGGGGTTTGCCTGCCAAATATGTGCTTCGTACTCATTATAAGACATTGCCATTAGTTTATTGAGTGCTGTATCAAATTGTTCTTGTGCTTGACGTTTTATCTCTGGATGCT
>JAUVOS010000154.1 GCA_030599055.1 Lutibacter sp. | reverse complement strand
ATCAAATCAGGAATGGTTTTTATTCACCAAAATAGAGCACATCAACGTATTTTGTATGAGGAATTTTTAACAAAAATGACCGTTGGAGAGGCGACAAGTCAACAGTTATTGTTTCCGATTCAATTGAAATTTGATGCTCCGGATATGCTGTTATTACTGGAATTGCAAGAGGATATAAAGAGTAGTGGCTTTCAATTTACAACCTTTACAAAGGAAAAGATTGTTGTTAGTGGTGTGCCTTCTCAGGTTGAAGAAAGCGAAATAGAAAGGATTTTTAAAGAATTGATTGCCGATAAAAACGATGATATTCCTAATGTGAGTTTTAGTCGAGTCGATTATATCGCAAAAATATTAGCGAGAAGTACAGCTATTAAAACAGGAAAAAGACTCAATCAAAAAGAACAAGAAGAGATGTTAAACACTTTATTTACGTGTAAAGAACCAAACATTTCGCCCTTTGGAAAGGCTTGTTTTACTACCATAACCATAGATGAAATAGACAAACGCTTATGATGCGAATAACTGACACCGTAAAGCATTTAATTATTATAAATGCAATATTCTTCATAGCCAGCATGACATTGGGAGATGTTGTCATGGCAAAAATGGCATTGTTTTATCCCAAAAATCCACAATTTAATTTCTGGCAATTTGTCACGCATATGTTTATGCATGGTGGATTTATGCACATACTCTTTAACATGTATGCTCTGTGGGCATTTGGTAGTCCGTTAGAAAATATGTGGGGACGGAATAAATTTTTGTTCTTTTATTTTGCAGCTGGTTTGGGTGCTGGTATAATTTACACTTTAGTAAATTACTATCAATTTAATACTATTTATGAAAATCTACTTGCTACAGGTTTAACAACAGATGATGTTCAAAATATTCTAGAAACAGGAAAATACAATCCTGCAATTGAAACGGCAGTGCCAAGAGATAAACTGAGAGAGTTTTATCAGATCTTTCACACACCTGCAGTAGGAGCATCCGGTGCAATTTATGGGGTTTTAGTAGCCTTTGCTTTTAAGTTTCCAAACATAGAATTGATGTTGATTTTTGTACCTGTACCCATCAAGGCAAAGTATTTTATTCCTGCTATTGTGGCTTTGGACTTGTTTTCTGGTTTAACAGGATTCTCAATATTTGGAGGTTTTGGTGGCGGAGGAATCGCGCACTTTGCACATGTAGGAGGTGCTTTAATCGGTTATCTGTTAATGCTTTATTTTCAAAAGAGTCAGTTTAAACGGTGGAATTAGTTAACAGTAAACAGTTAACAGTTCTCAGTTCTCAGTTGTAAAAAAACCGACAACTGACAACCGGCAACCGACAACTGACAACAGAATATTGTAACAATCTCTGTACATTTGCGACTTGTTAATTAGAACATTTATAAATTAAATACCATGAAATTCTTACGTAATCTTTTAGCAGCTATTTTAGGAACAATCATAGCGTTATTCTTATTTTTTATGATTTTTGCTGTTATAGCAACCGCTATTGAGAGCAAAGAGAAGATAACCGTTAAAAGCAATTCGGTTTTAACTCTAAAATTAGAACCAAAAGTAGTTGATTATGCCCCAAAAAGCGATAATCCACTAGACGAAATATTTGGAGAAAATGATAAACGAATCGCGCTGACAAAAATCATAAATGCAATTGAAAATGCCAAAACAGATGTTAATATTAAAGGTCTAAGTATAGAGATTCTCGATCTTAAATCTGGTATTGCACAGGTTCAAGCTATTCGTAATAAGCTACTTGAATTTAAAGAAAGTGGTAAATTTATTACAGCTTATGCAGATGTATTTACCCAAAAGAATTATTATTTAAGTTCGGTCGCTGATTCGATTTATGTAAACCCGGTTGGTTTTGTGGATTTTCATGGTCTAACATCAGAAAGGATGTACTACAAGGATTTTCAAGATAAATATGGTGTAAAGATGGAAGTTATTCGTCATGGAAAATATAAAAGTGCTATGGAAGGCTTTATCGCCAACGAAATGAGTGAGGCGAATAGAGAGCAAACAGAATCATTTTTACATTCTATTTGGGGAGAATTTATGGATGATATTGCAGTCAGTAGAAATAAAACAACTGAAGAATTAAATACTATAGCAAATGATTTAGGAACACGAACTACAAGTTTAGCAATTAAAAATGGGATGATTGACAATGCAATTTATGTCGATGAATACGAAAGTAAATTAAAAGCTTTAGTGGGAATAGATACAGATAAAAAGTTAGAAAAAATTTCATTAAAAGACTACATTTCTACAGGTAAAGGACGTGTAAAATCAACAGCAAAAGATAAAATAGGTGTTTTATATGCACAAGGTGAAATACGATATGGAAAAGGTGACGAAAACTATATCGGTCAAGAATCCATCATTAAAGCACTTAAAAAAATGCGTGAGAAAAAGAACATCAAAGCCATCGTATTACGTGTAAATTCACCGGGAGGAAGTGCTTTAGCTTCTGATTTGATTTGGCGCGAAATTGAGTTGACAAAAAAAGAAAAACCAGTCGTTGTTTCTATGGGTAATTTAGCTGCCTCAGGAGGTTATTATATCGCTTGTAATGCAGATAAAATCTATGCAGAACCTACTACTATTACAGGTTCAATCGGTGTTTTTGGTGCGCTGCCAAATTTAAGTGTTGTAGCGGGTAAAATGGGTATTAATGCAGAACAAGTCTCTACAAACAAAGGACCTTCTTACTCGGCATTTGAACCTTTGACTCAAGAGTTTCATGATTTTGTAAAAGGAAGCATTGATGAGATTTATACAACATTCATAAATCATGTAGCAGAAGGGCGTAACATGAGTTTTGAAGCGGTTGATGCTATTGGGCAAGGTCGTGTTTGGACAGGTAAAGAAGCTATAGAAAATGGATTGGTAGATGAATTAGGTAATTTAGATGATGCTGTTGCTTATGCCGCCTCTTTGGTAGATCTTACGGAATACAAAACAACAAGTTATCCGCGTTATAAGAAAAGTCTAAAAGATGCAATGTCCGCAAATCCTTTTATGAAATCAAAAGAAGAAATAATCATAGAAGAAATTGGTGCTGAAAATTATAAAGTGTATAAAGAATTGCAATCCTTTTCTAAAATGCGAGGAGCACAAACTAGAATGCCTTTTACTTTGGAAATAAAATAGTGTGTGGTACGCGATATGCGATATGCGATATGCAATACGCGATATGCTTTAAACTTTACAAACTATTAACTTTTTAACTCTATACTCTATACTTTGAACATTTTAATAACAGGTGGTGCAGGATTTATTGGTTCGCACGTAGTTCGTCATTTTGTCAACAAATATTCTAATTATCATATATACAATTTAGATGCTTTGACTTATGCAGGGAATTTGGAAAATCTGACAGACATTGTCAATGCACCCAATTATACATTTATAAAAGGCGATATTAAAGACATTCCCTTTGTAAATGTATTGTTTGAAAAATATCGTTTTGATGCCGTTATTCATCTAGCAGCTGAAAGTCATGTAGATCGTTCCATCACCAATCCAAATGCTTTTATAGAAACCAATGTGTTGGGAACGTCAAATTTATTAAATGCTTTTATCAAACTTTGGAAAGATAATTTTGAGGGAAAACAATTCTATCATATATCTACAGATGAAGTATATGGATCCTTAGGAAAAACAGGATTGTTTACTGAAGAAACTTCCTACGATCCTCAATCTCCCTACGCCGCTTCCAAAGCAGCTTCTGACCATATGGTGCGTTCCTTTGGAAATACTTTTGGAATGCCGTATAAGATTAGTAATTGTTCTAATAATTATGGTCCGAACCAATTTCCTGAAAAGTTGATTCCTTTGTTTATTCACAATATCCAAAATGGTATTGAACTACCTGTTTATGGAGATGGACAATATACACGAGATTGGTTGTATGTTACGGATCATGCTTTGGCTATAGATAAAATTTTCCATAAAGGAAAAAATGCAGAAACGTATAATATAGGCGGACTCAACGAGTGGACCAATATTGACCTAATTCATCTTTTATGCAAACAATTAGATGAAAAATTAGGAAAACCGGAAGGAACTTCAGAAAAATTAATACGTTTTGTAAAAGACAGAGCAGGACACGACAAACGTTATGCTATTGATGCCTCAAAAATTCAAGCCGAACTCAACTGGGGACCACAGGTAACTTTTGAGGAAGGTTTGTCAAAAACGGTTGACTGGTATCTGCAAAATTCCTCTTGGCTAAAAAATGTTACTTCTGGAGCTTATCAGGAGTATTATAAAAAGATGTATGGGGAATAAGCTTTGGGCTATGAGCTTTGAGCTTTGGGCAGATGATTGTTAACTGAATACAACCGACTACCGACTACCGACTATATACTACAGACTATATACTACAGACTAAGAGCTCGTGAATAATTCGTAACTTTGAAAATCAAATCTATTTTAATTGTCACCAATACAGATTCATCCGGACTTTAGACTGCAAAACCAATCTTTTATAGACGTAACTGGTTTTTTGGAGTATGTCAAAAATGAATTTCCAGAGAGTCACTGCTTTTTAAAGTCTTTATTAGATGAATCGGATAAAATATTTGTACAAACATCAGGTTCTACCGGGAAACCAAAACAAATTGAACTTCAAAAAAGAAAATTGCTAAATTCGGCGCAAGCCACAGCTTCTTTCTTTGATCTACCACAGAAAACAAAAGCATTGCACTGTCTTTCATCTGATTTTATTGCTGGTAAAATGATGTGGGTTCGCGCCCTTTCTTTGGGTTGGCATTTAGAGGTAGTTGCACCCAATTCAAATCCACTAAAAGATACGAAATCGCATTATGATTTTGGTGCTATGGTTCCTTTGCAAGCTCAGAATTCTTTGGATGAATTACATCGAATAAAGAAACTAATAGTTGGCGGTGCACCAATTTCTTATGTCTTAGAACAAGCCTTGATCCAGATTCCTGTTTCGGTGTATCAAACTTATGGCATGACGGAAACCATTACGCATATTGCGGTTAAAAAGCTTTCAAATGATTCAAATAAGTATTATACATGCTTGCCAAACCTAAACCTATCAATCGATAAAAGAGATTGCTTGTTGATTGATGCACCCACTATTGCCGATGAGATTGTTGTTA
This sequence comes from Lutibacter sp., assembly GCA_030599055.1. Classification (GTDB taxonomy): domain Bacteria; phylum Bacteroidota; class Bacteroidia; order Flavobacteriales; family Flavobacteriaceae; genus DQTL01. The sequence goes on along the minus strand of JAUVOS010000154.1, from coordinate 1,049 downwards.
CAAATGATATTGTAAGATTTATTTCTAATACCGAATTCGAGTGGATTGGTAGATATGATAATATCATTAATAGTGGAGGCGTTAAACTCTTTCCAGAGCAAATTGAATTGAAATTAGCACCACACATATCGCAACCTTTTTTTATCGCCGGTATTCCAGATGAAAAGTTAGGGAGCAAAGTTTGTTTGTTTATCGAATCTAAAAAACCTTTAGATACGATTGGACGAGTGTTATCCAAATCATCTTTGAGTAAATATGAGTTCCCCAAAGAAATCTATTTTATTGATGCCTTTATACGTTCGAATAATAATAAAGTGAATCGAAAAGAAACATCGAGCTTTTGGAACACTTATAAATAGTTTAATTATGAAAATATTTTCATCATTTAATAAAATTTTAGGCAAAGCAAAAAAAGCTTTTCTAAACTTTCCTGTTACACTTATCTGGGCAATTTTAGGAACAGTCTATTTGATTTGGTACGTTGGACAAGAAGTAGATAGCGATGTTGAGTTTTCCTATATAAAACCCATTTTAGTTTTTATATTGGGAATGAGTTGGCTTATTGCCACACGTTTGTTAATTCGTTATTTTAAGGAAGCGCAACAGAAAGATAAATATTGGTTAATTGCTATTCCTTTGTTGTTTTTAGGCGTTTATTATTTTAGTTTGCCAAACAATCAAGTTGGGTTTGACGATGTAACAATACCGTATCGATTTGTATTGTATTTAATAACTGGACATTTACTTATCTTTTTTAGCCCATTTATTTTTGTATGGAATAAAAATGCATATTGGAATTATCTTAAAAACATCTTTTTAGCCTTTTCAAAAAGTATCATTTTTAATTTCTTGTTCGGTTGACTAATCATTTGCGCCTCCAAATTATATTTGTTGGGATATTAGAGCAAAAAAAATTCTCCTTTAACAATTATGCAGTTTAAGCAAATTTCCTCTATGGGATGGATTTGGGTGGAAATGAACGGAGACTAATGGAAAGGTTTTTTGCATCGTTGTCACATACCTTTTGACAACGCATTAGAAGGTGGGTT
>JAUVOS010000234.1 GCA_030599055.1 Lutibacter sp. | reverse complement strand
GGTTTTATACCAGTTATTGAAGTGATTTGTTCAAGAACTTCAATTTTTGAATTGGATAAATTATCAATGATAAAAACGTCAAAACCTTCATTTTGTAATTCAACTACGGTGTGTGATCCTATAAATCCTAAGCCTCCGGTTACTAATATTTTTTGAGATTTGAGATTTGGGATTTAATAACATCAGAATGATTATTTATTGGTGAAAGCTATAATCTTGTTTGTAATGTAATTTAATTGTTCTGTATCGAGTTCTGTATGCATCGGTAAAGATAATACGGTTTTACATAAATCGATTGTTACACCTAGTCTCTCTTTGTTGAATTTAAAATGTTTATACGCTTTTTGTTGGTGCAAAGGAACAGGATAATAGATTGCATTTGGAATACTATTATCTTTTAAAAATTCATGTAATGAATCACGGTTTATTCCGTTAATTTTTAGTGTGTATTGATGAAAAACATGTGTCGAAAAATCACTGCGTTTTGGAGTTGTAATTCTCTCGCAATTTTCAAAAGCTTTGTCGTAGAAATCTGCTGCTTTTTGCCTTGCTTTTGCATAAGAATCTAATAAAGGTAGTTTGATACGTAATACGGCGGCTTGCAAGCTATCTAATCTTGAGTTGACACCTATTCGATCATAATAGTAGCGCTTACTCATTCCGTGATTGACAATACTGCGTAATTTTTTAGCTAAAGTATCATCATCTGTAAAGAGTGCTCCACCATCACCATACGCTCCTAAATTTTTTGAAGGGAAGAAAGAGGTAGTTCCAACGATACCCATTGTTCCTGCCTTTTTACATACGCCATTGGAAAAAGTAAAATCAGCACCAATTGCCTGAGCCGTGTCTTCAATTACATGTAAATTGTGCTCGTTTGCAATAGATAGAATCACTTCCATATTCGCACATTGTCCAAATAAATGTACAGGAACAATAGCTTTTGTTTTAGGAGTAATTGCTTTTTGCAAAGCATTAGTATCCATATTAAAAGTATCTGGATCTACATCGATTAATACAGGTGTTAATCCTAAAAGTGCGATTACTTCTACAGTTGCGGCAAAGGTAAAATCTACGGTTATTACTTCATCACCGGGTTTTAAGTTTAAACCCATCATGGCTATTTGTAGTGCGTCAGTACCGTTGGCACAGCTAATAACATGTTTAACTTGAAGGTAATTGGCTAATTCCTTTTCAAATTCTTGTACTTCAGGTCCTTTGATAAAAGAACTAGAAGCTATGACTTCTTTGATCTTGGCATCAACTTGTGCTTGTATGTCTTGGTATTGACCTTTAAGGTCAACCATTTGTATTTTTTTCAATTTATTCAATTTAGCATTAAGCAAATATAACAATAGATTTAGAATAAATTTTCAGTTAAAACAAATATAAATTCTAACAACCAATTCTCATTTATGTATAAAAAAAACTATATTTGTGTGAATTTAAACTAAACAAGATGTTCAAAAAAATTGTATTGGTAATTTTAATATTACAAGTTACAGCATGTAATGAATTACAACAAGTTCTAGAAGGCGCCGGTGTAGGAGTCTCAGAATTTGAAATAGCTAGTGGGCTTAAGGAAGCCCTAGAAAATGGGGTGACAAACCAAGTGAGTACTTTAGGGATTAAAGATGGTTTCTTTAAAAATGAACTCGTAAAAATACTATTGCCCGAAGAGTTGCAAAAAGTAGATAGAGCCTTACGTGATATCGGATTATCTAGTTTAGCCGACGAAGGTTTAAAAGTGCTAAATCGTGCTGCTGAAGATGCAGTAGGTGAGGCAATTCCAATTTTCAAAAACGCTATTTTAAGCATGACATTTAGTGATGCCAAGAATATTTTAATGGGGCCACAAGATGCAGCAACTCAATATTTACAACATTCAACAGCAACCAGTTTACGTGGAAAATTTAGTCCTATTATTCAAAATTCATTTCAAAAAGTGGGTGCTGATCGTATTTGGAATGATGTAATTTCGACTTATAACCAAATTCCTTTTATTAATAAAGTAAATCCAAATTTAACAGAATATACAACTGATCAAGCGATGAAAGGTGTTTTTACGATGGTAGCCGTTGAGGAACAAAAAATTAGAACGAGTATTGCAAGCCGTACTTCTGATTTGTTAAGACGTGTATTTGGTTTACAAGACAATAAAACAAAATACTAGCGAATACATGTATTAGCAAGCATTGTTCCTAAAATAAAAAAGCCGAAGTTTTTTAAACTTCGGCTTCCTTTTTGTGCGGATGGGGAGACTCGAACTCCCACGCCGTGAAGCACTAGATCCTAAATCTAGCATGTCTACCAATTCCATCACACCCGCATTTGTTGAGTGCGCAAATTTACACATATTTTTGAAATGCAAAATATTTTTTTTGTTTAAGATTTATTTATTTTCATTGAAAAGCTTTCCTTTGCAAAATTGAATAATTACGATAATGAATAAACGATTATTAGCGTTTGTACTAGCATTTACTGCTTCAGTTATATACGGAGTTTCTTTTACAATTGCTAAAGATGTAATGCCATTATATATTAAGCCTTTTGGCTTTATTTTATTGCGTGTAGCAGGAGCCACTTTGTTGTTTTGGTTGATAAGCTTTAGCGTTCCTAAAGAAAAAATAAGCACGAATGATTTTGTTAGAATCTTTTTTGCCGCCCTATTTGGTGTGGTTATCAATATGCTCAGTTTTTTCAAGGGTTTAAGCTTGACAACACCAATCAACGGTTCGGTTATAATGACCACAACTCCTATCATTGTATTGCTTTTGTCGTCAATTATTCTAAGAGATAGAATTACGTCAAAAAAAGTGATAGGTATTTTCTTAGGAATGGCAGGTGCAATTATTTTGGTAACTTACGGTCCAGATGCTGTTAATAATGCTCCCAATATTAAATGGGGAAATTTTCTAGTTTTTGTAAACGCCGCGTCTTATGGGTTTTATTTAATCGTGGCAAAACCACTTCTAAAAAAATACCATCCTTTTCATTTGGTGAAGTGGATGTATTTAATCGGCTTAATAATTATCATCCCTTTTGGATTTAGAGAAGTACAACAAGCAAGTTGGCAACTTATGTCTGTAAATACACTTTATAAAATTGGCTTTATTATATTTTTCACCACATTTTTGACCTATCTTTTTAATTTAATTGCTTTAAGGACTCTAAAAACAACGACATTAAGTGTCTTTTTATACTTACAACCTCTGGTCGCTAGTATCTATGCAATTATGGTTGGAAGTGATACTTTAACGGCATTAAAGCTTATTGCTACAAGCTTAGTGTTCTTAGGTGTTTATATGGTGAGTTCTCGAAAAAGGACTTAATAATAGAAGTCTAGTTTTCTTATTTCAAAAAATGTACCTTTGCAAGACAAAATAAAGCAGTAAATATGATTGAATCAATGACAGGTTTTGGAAGGGCAGTTGCACAACTTCCTAACAAAAAAGTAACGATAGAAATTAGATCACTCAATAGTAAAAATATTGATATTAATGC
>JAUVOS010000025.1 GCA_030599055.1 Lutibacter sp. | reverse complement strand
TTTAGAAATGTAAAAACGGGTCAATACGATGATATATATACTCCGTCAGTACGAATGCTTTTTGATGACGAGCTGGTTAAAAAACCTTCTAAAAAGGAAAACAAAAAAACAGATGCTAATAAAACTGAATAAATATAATTAACCAAAATCATCCGATAGCTATCGGGATTAATTAATCAATTTAAGTATGGAAAAACAACAATTTTATTACGACAACAAAATTGTAAAACTATTTTTCTGGGCAACAGTTCTTTGGGGCGTTGTAGGGATGTTAGTTGGATTAATGGTAGCATTTTTATTTATTTACCCAAACTATATGGCTGATATTTCTTGGCTAAGTTTTGGTAGATTGCGCCCACTACACACCAACGCTGCAATTTTTGCCTTTGTAGGTAACGGATTCTTTGTAGGAATGTATTACTCAATGCAAAGACTTCTAAAAACACGTATGTTTAGCGATTTTCTTAGTAGGTTACACTTTTGGGGATGGCAAATCATTATTGTATTAGCTGCAATCACCTTACCTTTAGGTTATACATCAACTAAAGAATATGCCGAATTAGAATGGCCTATTGACATTTTAGTAACATTGATATGGGTGGTAATGGGTATCAACATGATTGGAACCTTACTTAAAAGACGCCAACGTCATATTTATGTTGCAATATGGTTCTATATCTCAACCTTTGTAACAATAGCCATGTTGTACATATTTAATAACTTAGAATTACCCGTTTCTCTATCTGGTATGAAAAGTTATTCTGTGTATGCAGGTGTTCAAGATGCCTTAGTACAGTGGTGGTATGGACATAATGCAGTTGCATTTTTCTTGACAACACCGATGCTAGGTTTAATGTATTATTTTGTACCTAAAGCTGCAAACAGACCTATTTATTCCTATCGTCTATCGATTATCCATTTCTGGACATTGATATTCCTTTATATTTGGGCGGGACCTCACCATTTATTATATACAGCCTTACCGGATTGGGCACAAAATTTAGGAACAGTTTTTTCTGTAATGCTCATATTCCCATCTTGGGGTGGTATGATTAACGGATTATTAACCTTGCGTGGTGCTTGGGATAAAGTTCGTGAAGATCCTATTTTAAAATTCTATGTCGTAGCCATTACTGCTTACGGTATGGCAACCTTTGAAGGACCTATGTTAGCCTTTAAAAATTTAAATGCAATTGCACATTATACAGACTGGATTCCAGCGCACGTACATATTGGGACTCTAGGTTGGAACGGATTTATAATTGCGGGTATGTTGTACTGGCTAATAAAGAAGTTGTATAAAACTAATTTGTATTCTATCAAATTGGCTAACTACCATTTTTGGATTAGTACTATTGGTATCTTATTTTATTCTATGCCACTGTATATCGCAGGATTTACACAAGCATTTTTATGGAAACAATTTAACGAAGCTGGTGTATTAGTATATGGTAATTTCTTAGAAACTGTAACTCAAATAATCCCAATGTATGCCATGCGTGCTTTTGGTGGTTCTTTATATTATACTGGTTTCTTGATAATGACCTACAATCTAATTAAAACTGCGAAACAGGGAAGCAAAGTTGATGATGAATTAGCAGAAGCAGTAGCTCTTAAACCTATCAGTGGAAAACGAGTGAAAGGAGAAGGATGGCACACATGGTTAGAACGTAAAACTGTTTTGTTTACTTTCTTAGCTTTTGTCGCTGTGGCAATAGGTGGATTGGTAGAAATAGTTCCTTTAATTTTAGTTAAATCAAACGTTCCTGTTATTGCAAGTGTAAAACCTTATTCTCCACTTGAATTAGAAGGTAGAGATTTATATATGCGAGAGGGTTGTAACAATTGCCACTCTCAGATGATTCGTCCTTTCCGTTCAGAAGTGGAACGTTATGGTGAATACTCTAAGGTTGGAGAATTTGTTTACGACCATCCTTTCTTATGGGGTTCTCGTAGAACGGGACCAGACGTGCACCGTATAGGAGGTAAATACAACAATAACTGGCACTTTAATCACATGATGGATCCGAGTTTAACTTCTCCGGGTACGATTATGCCTAGATATTCATGGATGATTAAAAATGATTTGGATTATTCAACTATCGAAGAAAAAATGAAAACTCTGGTTGTACTTGGGGTTCCTTATACAGAAGAAGAGATTGCCGGTGCCAAAGCCAGTTTAGAGGCGCAAGCTAAAGAAGTTGAAGCTGAATTACATCAAGATCCTGAGTATGTTAAGAATTATGCTGATGCAAATATTCAGAATAAGGAGATTACGGCTCTTATTGCCTATCTACAACGTTTAGGAACTGATATTAAAGCTAATAAAACCGCACAAAAATAATGTTACGTTTTATAAAACATAACTTTGATACTATTGATGGTGTAGCGATATATCCTATCATAGCACTATTGACTTTTTTTGCTATTTTTATCCTTATGCTTTTTCTTGTATTTAAAATGAAGAAAAAGCATATTGATGAAGTCAGTAAGTTTCCTTTAGAAGATGATAACAATTTAAACAATGAAAATTATGAGTAATAACGAAAATATAAGTTTTTGGCAACGGTTTTTAAAATCAATGACCAAAGCCAATGAGTTAGGTCGAGAAGAAGACGTAATGACAGACCACGATTATGATGGTATTAGAGAATTAGACAATGTATTACCACCATGGTGGTTATGGGGTTTTTATATTACCATAGCCATATCTATATTCTATTATGTTGCCATTCATATATTAGGGTGGTATGGACAAGAAGATGAATATCAAGCAGAATTAAAGGCACACGAAGCCAAAGTAGCTAAATACAAAGCAGATCATCCTGAATTATTTAAAACTGAGAACCTAGTGGCTTATACTGACGCCGCAAATATTGAAAAGGGTAAAGAACTGTTTGCTACAAAAACATGTACCGCTTGTCACCTTGCTGATGCTGGTGGAAGTATCGGGCCAAATATGACCGATGAATATTGGATTTTAGGTGGTGGTTTTCAAAATATTTTTAACACGATTACCAAAGGTGGCCGACCCGGAAAAGGAATGGTTGCTTGGGAAAGTACCATTACACAAGAAGAACGACGTCAATTGGCGAGTTATATCTTAACTTTACAAGGCACAAAACCAGCAAATCCCAAAGCACCGGAAGGTGACTTATGGGAAGGCGTCAAAAAAACTGTAAAAGCAATTGAAGGAACTGTTGAAGGAGCAGTAGAGGTAATTAATGAAGGTACTGATGTTGTGAAAGAAGGTGCTAAAGAAGTTGTAAAAGAGGTTAAAGAGGTTATTCACGAATAATTTTCTTTTTCAATACATATAAAAACGCTGTAATAAATGTTACTTACAGCGTTTTTTTGTTTCTTAAAATGTAAAAAGTAGTACAATTTATTTCGATTAGTTTTATTATTTTCGTTAAAAAAATTAACCAATTCATTATGTCCAAACAAATTGACCAATCCTTTAGAGACACTATTGGAACTATAGATTCTCAAAGTGCCAAACGGAATGTTATTCACCCTAAAAAACCCAAAGGAAAGTTTTATAATTACAGAACATGGTTGAGTTGGGTTTTACTTGCAATTTTTGTGATTTTACCCTTTATCAAGGTCAATGGAAACCAGTTTTTACTTTTTAATGTAGTAGAACGGCAATTTAATATCTTTGGTTTTCCTTTCTTCCCACAAGATTTTCACATTTTTGCAATAGCCATTGGTATTTCGGTCGTTTCCATTATTTTATTTACGGTAATTTTTGGTAGAATTTTCTGTGGATGGTTGTGTCCTCAAACCATTTTTATGGAAATGGTTTTCCGAAAAATAGAATATGCCATAGAAGGAGATCGAACACGACAGATAAAACTTGAAAAGCAAGATTGGAATGCTGAAAAAATTACAAAAAAATTATTAAAATGGCTCGTATTTGCTTTGGTTTCTTTTATCATAACCAATTTAATGCTCTCTTATGTTATTGGTACAGACACCCTAATTCAATACGTGAAAGATGGAATTGGAATGCATTTAAAACCATTTGTTATACTTCTTTTATTTACTGCCATATTCTATTTTATCTTTGCTTGGTTTAGAGAGCAAGTTTGTATTATTGTCTGTCCTTATGGACGTTTACAAGGAGTTTTATTAGACAATAATTCAATAAATGTCTCCTATGATTTCGTACGTGGCGAAGGTAAAGAAGGTCGTGGAAAGTTTCGTAAAAATGACGATAGAACTACTACCGGATTAGGAGATTGTGTAGATTGCAAACAATGTATAGCAGTTTGCCCGACAGGTATTGATATTCGTAACGGTACACAACTGGAATGTATTAATTGCACTGCTTGTATAGACGCTTGTGATGCCATGATGGAAAAAGTCGGTTTTGAAAAAGGTTTGATTGGATACAAAACAGAAAACGATATTGAAAAAGGTGAAAAGTTTAAGTTTGGGAAAAGACATTGGTTTTATGTTTTTGTTTTGGCAATTCTTTCATCCCTTCTCGTTGGGTTACTTATCTTTAGGGGTAGTGTTGAAACAATAATACTACGATTGCCCGGTCAGATGTACACTACAGAAGGTGAACAAGTAAAAAATGTTTACACGTACAAAGTAATCAACAAAAGTCAAGTTGCTTTAAATGATATCTCTTTTGAAGTATTGTCTCATACAAGTACAATCAAATATATAGGTGCTGAACACTTTGATATAAAGAAACAAGAACAAGCAGAGGGAACTCTCTTTATATTCATCAACAAAAATGAGCTTAATTCTCGTAAAGAAAAGATAAAACTCGGTGTATATTCCGGAGATAAACTAATTGAAGAAGTTAGCACTAATTTCCCCGGTCCTATGCTTATTAAATAGGTTAGAAGTTATAAATCAAACTTATAAGTTATACCACCTAAAACTTGAATTCCTTGAACAGGATAATTATAAAAACGATTGTAATTAGTTCCAAATAAATTGTGTCCTTTTGCAAATGCAGAAAGTCTATTGGTAAAAGCATATGAAATACCTGCATTAAAATCTAAATAGGCATCGTTTGTAACTACATAATCTGTATTACTATTTATCCCTGAGTAGAATTGCGGGAATTCTAAGTCGTTCCTAGCGCCCATCATAAAGAGTTTTGCAGATCCTGTCCATTTCCCTGCGTGATAATCTGCAAACAATGTAGTTTTTAAATTGGGTAAATTCCATGCTTCTAGTTGGTTTGTGAGTTCATAAGTTGCATAATCTATAGTACCGCCAAAAGTAAATTCTTTTGAAAAATTAATAGCTAATTCTCCGTGAAAAGCTAGTGTTTTAACATCGTCATATACTACACTAAATGAATTTCCCAACTCATAAACTTCACTAACATCCATAAAACCATCTGTTTTAATCATGTTTAATATATGCAAGGGTTTATTTCTTTCATCTGAAAAAGAGCCTTTAAATAAATAGTTGATATTACTTGCTAATTTTCCTTTTATTCCGCCGTATGCACGATATTTTTCATCTGTTTGTGTACTGTTAAAATTGGGCGATAGATAAGGATTTTCTTGTAACAGATCTAAATACGAGTTTTGATGCAAACCACCTGTTACACCTCCGAAAAGCGTCAACACTTCTTCAATTAATTGATAGGATGCTGAAACATTTGGATAGGCTTTTAAAACAATCGTTTCGCCCGCCCCAGAACTTGCATACAATTTAGCACTCAAATTAATATGAAAATAATCACGTAAAACTTCAAAGTTTGGGATTAAACCTAAATTAAAATGTGCATAAGAAATTGAATCATCATTATGATAATTTCTATCGAAGTTTCCTTTTAAGTAATCAATATCAAAAGCAAATTTAATGAGCTCTGTTGAAATTGGAAATTCTAAAACAGGTTCTGCGCGAACACGAATCTCATTGCTGTTGTAACGATCAGACATGCTTTTTATACTTGCTTTTCCTCCTTTAAAATAGCTGTCATAATACACTAACTCTCCTCCTACTCCAAGATCAATATAGCTTTGTCTAGAGTCGTGTTCATCAACTAGTTCTGATGTAAACTCTGTTGCTTGTGGAAGTCCGTACCAATTGTATAAATGATGTGCTGCTCCAAAGTTCAGCTTCCAATCCATATCACGTGTCGCTTGTTTGTAATATACATTGAGATTTGAATCATAAAAAGAATCATTGAATTGCAAGTCTTTTATTCCTCCTTGAGAGGAATGATGCTTTACCAAAGCGCCAAATTCTGAATACTTATTAGGGAAACTTCTTACATAAGCCTCTAATAAAGGCGTTGTATAATTTCCAAAACCAAAAGAGATATAATTATCATACAGTTGTTCTTTTTTAGGACGGCTCTCTGTTTTTGCTTTTCCTTTTGAAGGAGTAAAAGTAGAAGCAACAGGTACCGAATTTATCTGATAGTCTATAATTTCTTTTTCTACATTTTCATCAGAAACAGTAGGAGTATCCTTTATTTTAAAAGCATCTGATATGGTTGGTGTATATGGTTTAACCACATTGACTACTTCGGTATTTAGGGTGTCTTTGGGTTGTTGGCTCCAAAGTACAATACTTGTTAAACTGATGATAGTTGTTATTAGTAATTTATTCATTTTGTTGTAGTTTATTTTAAAGGAAAATAGAGAATAGAGAAAAGAAAAAAGACAGACTGACCATTAAAAGAAATCCATTAATAAATCTTGAACTTGTCTTTAAACCATTTTGAAAGCTCATAGTCATTATTTGAAATTCCTCAATCTTTCCTTCAAAATTTCTTAAAGATATATCACTTAAATGCCCTCTATGTTTTGCTGTCAATAATTGGGTTCCTAATTCAAATGATGAACCTAAACTTATATCAATAAAATGGGAAAAAGATTTATTTGTTCTGGCTGATCCTTCTGCAATATTACTTGGTATTGAGACAGAACATCTATTCATCTGAGAACTTAAATCATATTTCTCATGTTTTGGAAAATCCTGAAGCACATCGGATATATCATTGGCTATTTCTAACCCCAAATTCCATATTTTTAAATTTTTATAATTATGTCTTTGCCTTTTACTCATAGTAGTATTATTTGAATTTCACTTGTCATATCTTTTCTCTATTCTCTATTCTCTTTTCTCTTTTCTCTATTCTCTTTACATTTACTCCGGCATAACCGAATCATTTGTTTTAGCTTCCTCTTTTTTAATTATATTTAATTCATTTTGAGCTTCTTGCACTACATCATCAAATTGTTTGAAATTTTTAATTACACTTTCTAAAATATAGGTTGCTTGATAGGCATCATTTAGAGCATAAAAATTCTTTGCCATCACAATTAAACCTTTGGCACCCCAATATTTATAGGCAGCATAATCAGAAGCAATTTTTTGAACTACGACATTTGAATTTTTATAATCACCATCTTGATGTTTAAAATAGGCATTGTAAAACAAAGCTTCTGCCTTAAGCTCGCCTGTGGCAATATTCTCAACATTTTTATAGGCAGAACGCGCTTTGTTCTCATCGCCTGTTTTAATAGCTGAACGTGCAATAATTATTTGAGCATCTGATTTTACTTTTGTATTTGCACCTACATGACTCAATATTTTCTCTGCATAGATTACCGCTTTTGAATAGTTGTCTTTATGATAATACGCTTTCATCATATTGCTTTGTGCATATATTCTGTTTTCAGTATGCTCTGCCATATCTTCCAAATGAAGTAATAAAGGAATAGCATCATCCCATTTATTTTTATCTAAATAATATTGAGATAGTTTGGACAAAGATTGTTCTGTAAACTCATTTTGTGGTTGTTGCACCACATATTTATAATGCTTAACCGTTTTTTGAATTGAATTTTGGTTTTCATAGGATTGTGCTAAATAAAAATGTGACTGCAAAGCGTGTAAACCATTTGAAAAACTTTGTAGATATTTCTTAAAAGCCGATATGGCTTTAGCATATTCATTCATCACATATTGTTTTTCTGCTGACTCGTACATATCATTGTCAATTTCAACATTTGAAACATTGATAAAATCCAAGTCTTTTACCCAAATAGCATATTCATCGACCCTACCTGTATCGACATATATTTGTCGGGCATTTCTAACGGCTTCTTGTGCAAAGGCTGTTTTTGGATACTTTGCAACCGTTTTCTTATAAACTTGCAATGCCTTTTCATTTTCATTGTTGTTATAAAAAATCAGTCCTTTTTTTAATAAAACACGGGGCACAAACTTGCTACGTGGATACTTTTGTAACAAACGATCATATGTATTTAATGCTTCAGATGTTTGGTTCGAAAGCGTATAGGTTCCTCCTAAAACAAATAAAGCATCATCTCTATAAGATGATTTAGAAAAAGAGCTAATGAGTTGTTGTAACAAATCTATTTTTTTTGAGTTGTTTTTCAAAAAACCATAACTCAAAGCCGTTTGAAAAGTAGCGTAATCAGCTGTTTTAGATTCAAAGGCTTCTGATTTTTTATAAGAGTTAATTGCATTTTGATACGAACTCGTTACAAAATAAGTATCTCCCAAACGTAAATAAGCATCGTTCTCTTTTTGTTTATCTATTGCATTTCCTTTTAGAAAACTATTGAAATACTTTATGGATTCTTTATACTTTTTTTGCTTAAAATAAACATAAGCTATTTGATAATCAACATCTTTGTTTTCATCTGTTGCTGTAACTACATCTAGGGATTTAAAACCTTTATAATCTTGTAGTGCATTTTTATAATTCTTTAATTGATAATTTGAGGCTGCTTTCCAGTAAGTCGCTTTTGCAGTGATTTCATTATCTTGTGGATAAAGCAAAGACCTATCAAAGTGTGTAATTGCTTCATTATAATCGGGTTTTTCAAACAATTGAACTCCTCGTGAATAAGCTATTTTTTGATATAATTTTTCATCTTTAAGCTTATTGTCTTTTTCTAAATAGTGCAAGGCTCCTTTGTAATCTTTTGAAACTACATAAGCACTAATTATTAAATCATAAATGTTATTCTTTTCAGGTGAATTTGGATAGGAAATTAAAAAATCTTGTAATACTTCAGGCACACTTTTATAGGGATTTCCGATTTCATAACTTAATTTAGCATAATTCAAATAAGCATCTTCTTGAATTTGAGGTTTAAAATCCATTTGGCTTGCATTTCGAAATGCATTTAATGCTTCTGTTTTTTTATCTAAATGCAAATAACATTCTCCTAGATGGTAGTAGGCATTTTGGGCTACTGCATTATTTCCATCAATGATTTTATTGAAATGGGAAATGGCCTCTTCGTCGTCATTTTGTTTGTAAAAAGCATAACCTAATAAATAGTAATCCGTATTAATCCATTTACCACGTTTTCCTTTATATTCTTTTAAATATGGGATTGATTTATCAAACTCATTTAAATTAAAATAACTCTCCCCAATTATTTTATTTATTTCAGATTTTTCAATGCGTTTTGCTGTTTTAAGAAGTGGCAAACCCGCATCTATTGCTTCTTGAAATTTTCCTAATTTAAAATTCATATCGGCCATATAATAAGATATTTGCTTTTTATATTGGCTTTCTTCGGCTACTTCCGTTAGATATTTATCTGCATTTTCATAATCGTCTTGTTGATAGGCAATGTAACCGTAATAGTATTTTGCTTGTGCTCCATATTGTGGAGAATCTAATAACTGTACAAAATACTTTTTTGCGGCAGTGTAATTTTTCGTTGTAAATAATGAGTATCCATATTTAAAAAGATAATCCTCAAATGCACGACGTGGCATATTTTTATGTTTTACTCTCTTTAACCATTTTAAGGCATAAGAGTACTTTCCTGTGTTATAATAATAGGTAGCAACCTCCATAAAAGCTTCGTTTCTTTTTGTGCTGTTTGGATATTTTTCTACAAAATTCTGCATCAATTCATCGGCATTTCGCTGTCCTAATCGTACGGCACAGTTTGCTACATAATAAGCACAATTTGCACGCATTTCTGAAGTTTCATCAAATTGTGATTTCACATCATTAAAACTATGTTGAGCCGCAACATAGGCTTTGTTATGATAAAGTTCTAAAGCGTGATAATAGTCTTTTAAACCGTTTGTGTAAGTCGCTGTTTCTTGCGCTGTTATATCGGGGATAAAACATAGCAATACTAAAATGATAAAAATTCTTTGAGTCATTATCTTTTTTTAATAAGGTTAATCTTACTGTTGTACTAGAAAACCAAATGTAGGCATTGTTATTTTTATAAACGGAGAAATGATGAAAAATTGTTTGGACAAACACAACTTATTCAACCTAAAACTCGTTGAATAAAAAGGACAGTATTTGTAAGTTATCAATTATTTCACACAGAACTCACAAATTTTACAGAGATTGCGCTCAATACTTCTGTGTTAGTCTGCAAGTTTTGTGTGGCAGATATATGTGAATTTATTAGCAAACCTTCAATCAATACCTTTTAATAAAAAACCCTACTTTTGTAAAAATCATTTTTTTTATGTCGCAACCCATTTTATATTTAGAGGATGTTTCCATTTTTCAACGAGACAATTTGGTATTATCTGATATAAATTTAAAGATAAACCCTGGTGAATTTTATTACCTCATCGGAAAAACGGGTAGTGGTAAAAGTAGCTTGATGAAAACTTTGTATGGCGATTTACCGCTAGAAAAGGGAAAAGGAAGCATCGTTGGTTTTAATCTTACGGAATTAAAAGACAAAGAAATTCCCTTTCTCAGACGAAAATTAGGTATTGTTTTTCAAGATTTTAAGCTTTTAAACGATCGAACTGTCAATGCCAATTTAGAATTTGTTTTACAAGCTACCGGATGGAAAGACCCTTTAAAAATCAAAACACAAATAGAAAAAGTACTCGACCAAGTAGGTATAAAAAGTAAAGGATTTAAAATGCCTTTTGAACTTTCGGGTGGTGAACAACAACGCCTTGCTATTGCTCGTGCATTATTAAACAACCCTGAACTTATTTTAGCTGATGAACCAACTGGAAACTTAGACCCGCGTACTTCAATTGAAGTCATGCAGGTCTTGGAAGATATTCATGTAAATGGTACCACAGTATTAATGGCGACACATGATTATTCACTAATTCTTAAGTTTAATCATCAGACGCTTAAGTGTGAAGGTGGAAAATTGTTTGAAGTGGTACAAAAAAAATCATAAAATGCTATCGGTATTAATTCCTGTTTATAATATTAACTGCCTTCCACTTGTTAAGAATCTTATTCAACAATTTGAAAAGGAAACCTGTGAATTTGAAATTATTTGTATCGATGATGCTTCCACAAAAATCATTAAAGAAAACGGAAAATTAAATAGGTTTGATAAGGTTTCTCTTATTGAACTTCAACAAAATATTGGTCGAAGTCGAATCAGAAACTTATTAGCTACAAAGGCAAACTATGATTGGTTACTTTTTTTAGATGCTGATACCTTACCTTCAAATGCGATATTTATAAATAAATATTTAAGAATTATAAATAATAATCCTAAAGAAAAAGTCTTTTCTGGAGGATTAGCTTACCGAAAAATTGATACAACTAAAAATAATCAGTTACGTTACAAGTACGGAAAATTTCGTGAAAGTATTTCTGCAGTTCAAAGGTGCAAAAACCCATATGCTACCCTATTAATGTCTAATACGCTAATAGAAAAAAAAGTTTTTAAAAGGGTCCAATTTAATAGTGAAATATTTCATTATGGACATGAAGACTCCATATTTAGCAGTGACTTACAAAAAGCATTCATAATAGTTAAACATATTGATAATCCTGTTTTTCACACGGGTTTAGAAAGTAATGAAATCTTTCTTAAGAAATCTAAAATAGCAGTTAAAAATTTACTGGACTTGCATCAAAAAGGATTAATAAAACCCAAAACGAACAAGCTTTTAAAATGGCATACACGAACGAAAATGTTTTTTTTAGCTCCATTACTTTCCTTCATCTATAAAAACAATTCTAAATTTATTGAAAAATCATTATCTAAAAAACATCCTTCGTTATTACTTTTTGATTTTTATCGATTGTGTTATCTGTGCTATCTTTCAGAAATGGAAAAATAAACTTATTTTTGCGTAAACTCTATTCAAATGAACTTAAAAGCCATTCCACAAATAAAACACTTAGATTCCAATAATTTTTTTCTTTTAGCAGGTCCTTGTGCTATTGAAAGTGAATCTATGGCAATGCATATTGCCGAAAGAATTGTTGCAATAACTGATAAGCTAAAAATACCCTTTGTCTTTAAAGGAAGTTTTAAAAAAGCAAATCGTTCACGGTTAGATAGTTTCACAGGAATTGGAGACATCAAAGCTCTTAAGATTTTAGCAAAAGTACGCGATGAATTCAAAGTGCCAACGATAACAGATATTCATAAAGAAAGTGATGCTACAATGGCAGCTGAATATGTAGATATACTACAAATCCCTGCTTTTTTAGCACGACAAACTGATCTGTTAGTTGCTGCGGCGAATACTGGTAGAGTTGTTAATGTAAAAAAAGGACAGTTTATGAGTCCGAGTGCCATGAAACACGCCGTAACCAAAATTATTGAAAGTGGCAATAAGCAAGTGATGATTACCGAACGAGGAAGTATGTTTGGTTATCAAGATTTGTTAGTTGACTTTAGAGGCATTCCCGAAATGCAAAAATTTGCTCCTGTAGTATTAGACATCACACATTCCTTACAACAACCCAACCAAAGTAGTGGTATTACGGGTGGCAAACCTGAATTAATTGAAACCATAGCCCGCGCAGGAATTGCCGTTGGTGTTGATGGAATTTTTTTAGAAACGCATCACAATCCGAGTAGTGCCAAATCAGATGGGGCAAATATGTTACATTTGGATAATTTGGAAAACTTACTTACAAAATTAGCAACTTTACGACAAGCTGTAAATAGTTTGTAGTACAGAAACTTGCAATTAGTTTTTTTTAGATATTCTTTTAATCTTATCAGGTTCAGCTTTGACCATTTCGCCATCCATATTAAACTCCCATATACCTGATTTTATTCCGTTTTCATAATTGCCTTTAGCAAATACTTCTCCCTTCTTATCGTAAAGAATAGCAGGTCCATGCATCACTCCATTTTTGTAAGTCAAATTTTCATGGGGCTTTCCTTCTTCGTTATACCGCGTGATATTACCATGTAATTTTCCCTTTTTATAGTGTGAAACTTCTGCTGTTTTACCTGATTTGTAATAAATCTTTAATTCGCCATCAAGCAATCCATTTTTATAATTTTCCGTTGAAAGTATTGTTTTGCCATCATTAAAAAAATAAGTCCATTTTCCAATTCGACTCTTATCTTCCATATCGCCATGACTCTCAAAAACTCCTTCTTTTGAATAAAAACGGACAGCAACTATTGTATTATTCGCAGTAAAATCTTTGATTACTATCGGTTGCTTCTCACCTGTAACTCGGTAGTATTTAAAACTTCCTACTTCTTTTCCGTGCTCAAACTTGCCTGTATATCGCACATTTTTATTACGATACAATTTTTTCCATAACCCGTGGCGTTTTCCGTTAGCATCAAATTGATTGATACCCTCTTGAGCAAAAAGATTTGTACTGATAAAAAGTAATAGTAAAAGGATTGATCCTTTACAGATTGTTTTTTGATATGTATGCATAAAACTCTTTAAAAATTATTTTAAACCATTCTGTATAAATCTCAGGTTTATCTTTTAGATCTTTTTTTACTTTTTCTAAAGACATCCATTTACAAGCGGCTACTTCAGTTGGGTTTATATTTGGTTCGTCGTTGTAAGTACCTATCATCACATGGTCTAACTCATGTTCTGTTAGTCCATTATCAAAAGGAGCCTTGTAGATAAATGAAAAAGATTCTTCTAAATTACATGTAAAACCCATTTCTTCTTGCAAACGACGTTTGCCCGCAACAAGATTAGATTCACCATCGCGTTGATGACTACAACACGTATTCGCCCATAATAAAGGAGAATGATACTTATCAGCAGCACGCTGTTGTAATAGCAATTCATTTTTTTTATTAAAAACAAAAACAGAAAAGGCACGATGCAACATCGCTTTCTCATGTGCTTCCATTTTTTCCATCAATCCAATGGTTTCATCTTTTTCATTGACTAATATAACTTGTTCTTCTTTCATTAGGCTTATAGGATAAGGGTTAAAGTTGAAAGTTAAATCAACAGTTACAAAACTACAAAAATACTGCCATTATTTTTATCTATCTTTGCAGGCTTATTTGGAATTTAAAATTTGTAATTTGATATTTTAACACTTTGGGATTTACTGAAGAAATAGCACGTAGAAGAACTTTTGGAATTGTATCACATCCTGACGCGGGAAAGACTACTTTAACAGAGAAGTTATTACTATTTGGTGGTGCGATTCAAGAAGCTGGTGCAGTAAAAAACAATAAAATTCGAAAAACTGCTACCTCCGATTTTATGGAGATTGAACGTCAAAGAGGTATTTCGGTAGCTACTTCAGTTTTAGCATTTATTTATAAAGATAAGAAAATCAATATTCTAGACACACCTGGACATAAGGACTTTGCTGAGGATACATTTCGAACTTTGACAGCTGTAGATAGTGTGATTGTAGTTATTGACGTAGCCAAAGGGGTTGAAGAACAAACTGAGAAATTAGTTGAAGTTTGTCGTATGCGACAAATACCAATTATCGTATTTATAAACAAATTGGACCGTGAAGGAAAAGATGCTTTTGACTTATTAGATGAAGTTGAACAAAAACTTGGTTTAACAGTTGTTCCGCTTAGTTTCCCTATAGGAATGGGCTATGATTTTAAAGGTATTTATAATATTTGGGAAGAAAAGTTAAACATCTATTCCGATGAAAACAAACAAAAGGTTTCTAAAGGAATAGAATTTACAGCTATTGATACCCCTGAATTAGATCAATTAATTGGCGATGATTTTGCTGCTACATTACGTGAAGAATTAGAATTGGTACGAGAAGTTTATCCTTCATTTAATCAGGAAGCCTATCTTTCAGGAGAGCAACAACCTGTTTTTTTCGGATCGGCATTAAATAATTTTGGCGTACAAGAATTATTAGATTGTTTTGTAGAAATTGCACCGCCACCTTTACCCAAGGCAAGTGATACAAGATTAATACAACCAGAAGAGAACAAAATGACAGGTTTTGTGTTTAAAATCCATGCCAATATGGATCCCAATCACAGAAACAGATTGGCTTTTGTAAAAATAGTTTCCGGTATTTTTAAGAGAAACTTTCCTTATACACACGTGCGTTTGGGTAAAAAATTTAAGTTTTCAAGTCCTAATACTTTTTTTGCTGAAAAGAAACAAATTGTTGAAGAATCATTCCCTGGAGATATTGTGGGATTACACGATACCGGAAATTTTAAAATTGGAGATACATTAACAGAAGGTGAATTAATGAGTTTTAAAGGAGTGCCTAGTTTTTCACCCGAACATTTTAGATACATCAACAATGCAGACCCTTTAAAATCAAAACAATTATACAAAGGAATTGACCAACTGATGGATGAAGGAGTTGCTCAATTATTTACCTTAGAAATGAATGGTAGAAAAATCATTGGAACGGTTGGCGCCCTACAATATGAGGTGATTCAATACCGTTTAGAGCATGAATATGGTGCAAAATGCACTTATGAAAATATCAATGTACACAAAGCTTGTTGGATCGACCCCGATGATGATTCCAACGAAGAATACAAAGAATTTATTCGTATCAAACAAAAATATTTAGCTAAAGATAAAAGAGGACAACTTGTTTTTTTGGCTGACTCGGCATTTTCTATACAAATGGCTGAACAAAAATATCCAAGTGTAAAACTCCACTTAACAAGTGAATATGAGTAGTTTAAAAACCTCGGTTCGATTTAAAAAATATTTTTATAGTATATAAAAAGAAGTATCTGATTCATAATCAAAAAGCATTCTTTTTTTTTCAAACTGACAAATATCATTTTCTTTAAAAATTATATTTGTATGTTCGCATTATTAACGATTAACCAATTTAAATTATGATAGCAAATTTTATACCTCTAGTAGATTGGGGTAATGGTATTTTACAAGCCATAATAATGTTTGGCGCATTTGCAGTCCTTTTTATAATGCTTTTAATATTTATGGCGGGCGGTAAGAAAAAAAAGTAAAAAATACAAAAACAGCCAAAATTAAATAGTTTTGGCTGTTTTGTTTTAGCCTAAGAATTATTACTTTTGTTTTTTAATTTGATGCTTCACTAATAGATTATTATTCATTAGTGTTTTTTTGTTAACTATGTCAAATAATTCTACACATCTAGTTCCTGTTTCCTTTAATAGGAGCGCATTTAATCATCTGAATGATTATTTGAAAAACAACACCTTCTCTACACTTTTTGTCTTGGTAGATGAAAACACAGAAGTTGCTTGTTTACCCATTCTAAAAAAAGAGATTAAAACCTCTTTTCACGTACTAAATATACAATCTGGAGAGATCAATAAAAATCTGAATACGTGTCAAGAACTATGGCAAGAGTTGGCAGAAAAAGCAGCTGATAGGCAAAGTATCCTATTAAACTTAGGCGGTGGTGTCATAACCGATAT
>JAUVOS010000172.1 GCA_030599055.1 Lutibacter sp. | reverse complement strand
GTAAATAACTATTTGTATATATTATTGATAAATTATATTTATAGTAAAATAAGAATATAAAATTATGAAAGCTTTCATTCTTTAGGCATATCTGTACTTTTGTTTTAGAAATAATGAAATATTAATTTAAATTAAAACAAATGAAAAACAATATCGGATTAGACGTGCAAAAGTCACAAGAATTAGCAGCAATGCTCAATGATTTATTGGCAAATTACCAAATATTTTATCAAAATTTAAGAGGTTTCCATTGGAATGTCAAAGGAAAAGAATTTTTTGAGTTACATCTTAAATTTGAAGAATTGTATGAGGATGCAGTTATTAAAGTAGATGAAATTGCTGAACGAATTTTAACTTTACAAGGAGTACCCTTACACACTTTTGAGGATTATTTAGCGCAAGCTGATGTTTCTTCGTTCAAACAAGATAGGGTAGGAAGCGAGAGTGTGAAAATTGTAATTAAAAACTTCACAACACTAATTACAAAAGAAAGAGCCCTTTTATCAAAAGCAGCCGATGCTGATGATGAAGGAACCGCAAGTCAAATGAGTGATTATATTACCGAAACAGAAAAAACACTGTGGATGCTAAATTCCTATATGGGGTAGTATAGAAGGCTATGGGCTTTGGGCAATGGGCTTTGAGCTCAATTGCTAAAACGATTTATTGTTGTCCGAACAAAGATAAAAGAGAAAAGACTACCTGCTAACCAGTAGATAATCTGCTATTTATACAGAATTATGGACTATGAGCTCAAAGCTGAAACGCTTTTTATTTTAATAAATAGTAAAAAGTACTTGTTGAGAACAAGGACTTTTTGTGTTTTTAAACTTTAGCCCATCGCCCATCGCCCATCGCCCAAATCTATAAATACTCCTCAACAGGATTACAACTACACACTAAATGACGGTCTCCATACGCTTCGTTTGTACGGCGAATAAAAGGCCAAAACTTATTTTCCTTTATATAATCTAATGGAAAAGCGGCTTGTTGCCGTGAATAATCATAGGGCCATTCTTCTACTGTTAACATTCCTTGAGTATGGGGTGCGTTTTTTAGTATTGAATTTTCATCCTCAACTGTGTTTGCATCAATTTCTTTTTTAATATTTGCCATAGCCGTAATAAATCGATCTAACTCAGCTTTGTTTTCACTTTCCGTAGGTTCAATCATCAAAGTGCCGTGAACAGGGAAGGCAACTGTTGGAGAATGATAGCCATAATCAATTAAACGTTTGGCAACATCAATTACTTCCACACCTTTATCTTTATAATCTCTAAAATCTACAATCATTTCATGACCTACAAATCCGTTTTCACCTGAATATAGAATAGGGTAGTGCTCACTTAGTTTTGTTTTTAGATAATTAGCATTCAAAATGGCAACTTCAGTACTTTTTGTCAAGCCTTCTGCGCCGAGCATTTTTATATAAGCATACGAAATTATCGTAACCAAAGCAGAGCCCCAAGGAGAAGCTGATATTGCTTTAATAGCTTTATCTCCTCCAGTTTTTACAATAGGATTCCCTGGTAAGAAGGGAGCTAGATCTGCCGTACAACAAATAGGTCCAACGCCAGGTCCGCCTCCGCCATGTGGAATTGCAAATGTCTTGTGTAGATTTAAGTGACAAACATCTGCACCAATTATCGCCGGATTTGTCAAACCAACCTGTGCATTCATATTGGCACCATCCATATAAACCAATCCACCCTTTTCGTGAATAATCTGTGTTATTTCTTTGACAGCACTTTCAAAAACACCGTGTGTTGAAGGATATGTTATCATTATTGCTGATAACTGTTCTGCATGTGTTTCAGCTTTTTCACGTAAATCATCAACATCAATATTTCCACTTTCAGTTGTATTTATCACAACAACTTTACAACCTGCCATAACCGCAGATGCCGGATTTGTACCGTGAGCAGAAGCAGGAATTAATACGATATCACGCGCTCCTTGTCCAATTGATTTTTGATAAGCTCTAATAACCAATAAACCAGCGTATTCTCCTTGTGCACCCGAATTCGGTTGTAACGATGTAGCGGCAAATCCTGTAATTTCATTCAGCGCATTTTCTAGGCCTTCTAAAGCCACTTTGTAGCCTCCTGCTTGCTTGATTGGAGCAAACGGATGTACATCACCCCAACTATGCCAACTCAAAGGAATCATAGAGGTTGCTGAATTGAGTTTCATCGTACAAGAACCTAGAGAAATCATGGAATGATTCAATGATAAATCTCTATTCTCTAATTTTTTGATATACCGCATCATTTCGGTTTCGGAATGATACTGATTAAAAACTTCGTGCGTCATAAACTCACTTGTTCGAGTTAACTCATGAGAAAGAATACTTTTATCGTTCAGTTTTTCAATCTCTTTAAAATCTTTCCCTTCTGTTTTGGCTAGTATTTTTAAAATTTGATTTATAGCTGACAAGTTAGCTATTTCGTTAAGTGAAATGCTTAGGGTAGTAGCATCAATATACCAGAAATTCACTTCTTGCTTTTCAGCTTCTTTTTTTACTTTTTTACTATTATTTACCTTTATTAATAGCGTGTCAAAAAAGCTTTTATTCTCTTGTGAGACACCCATTTTCTTAAGTTCTTTGTCAAGAGTAATAGTAAGTTGATGAATTTCTGAGGCGATAAATTGTATTCCCTTTGGTCCGTGATAGACCGCATACATTCCTGCCATTACGGCTAATAATACTTGGGCAGTACAAATATTGGAAGTGGCTTTTTCGCGTTTTATATGTTGTTCTCTTGTTTGCAATGCCATACGCAATGCACGGTTTCCATCAACATCTTCAGTGATTCCTATGATACGACCGGGTATTTGACGTTTGTATTTATCAGTTGTTGAAAAATAAGCAGCCGCAGGACCACCATACGACATCGGAATACCAAATCGTTGTGTTGTTCCTACTACGACATCTGCGCCCCATTCGCCTGGAGGTGTCAACAAAGCCAAACTCATTAAATCAGCGGCAACCACTATTTTAACGTCTTGTACTTGTGCTTTATTTACAAATTCTTTGTAGTCATATACCTGACCGTATTTAGCAGGATACTGTATGATGGCGCCAAAGAACTCGTCGGTGAAATGAATACTTTCATGATTGTCAATCACGAGTTTGATACCCAAAGGTTCTGAACGAGTTTCTAAAACTGCAATGGTTTGAGGCAATACTTCGTCAGAGACAAAAAATGTAGCGATACCCGCTTTTTTTTTCTTACGACTTCGTGCATTATACAACATAATCATCGCTTCGGCTGCCGCTGTTCCTTCATCTAATAAAGAGGCATTGGTTAATTCCATTGCTGTTAAGTCTGAAATCATTGTTTGGTAATTAAGAAGCGCTTCTAAACGACCTTGAGAAATTTCAGCTTGATAAGGAGTGTATGAGGTGTACCAACCCGGATTTTCTAAAATATTTCGTTGAATAACTCCGGGCATTATAGTCGGATAATAGCCCAAACCAATATAGGTTTTATATTCTTTATTCATTTGCTCTAATTCTAAGATGTGAGCCATGTATTCTTGCTCACTCATTGCCTTAGGAAGTTGCAAAGCTCCTTTTAATCGTATATCAGAAGGGATTGTTTTATCAATTAACTCATTAATACTAGAAACACCACAAGTTTTAAGCATGCTAGCTTGTTCTTTTTCTTGAGGTCCTATGTGACGAATTTGAAAAGAATTTGTTCTCATTTGTTTTAAAGTTTTACCATTTAGATATGGAGACGTAAGGAAATATTTTGTTATTCTTTTATGCTTTTAAAATCAATTTATTTAGTTAAAATAAGTTTGTCAAAATTACAAAATTAAGTCTGACAAAAGGGGTATTTTTATGTACAAAATTTGTATTATTTTTACTGAAACAAGTTAGGAATAAATTGGTTAAAACTTTAATAGGTTTTTTGAGAAGTTCTATAGATGAAATATTTTAAGAAAATAATTGATTTTTATGTGAATTTAAATATTCATGTGGCTATTGCTTCGGCTTGTTTAGTAGTAATTAGCGCTTATAATAGTAATCTGCAACCTATTGCATACAGCGAATATTTCGTTTTTTTTAGTACACTTTTTGCGTATCATTTTATTCGAGTATTTGAAAGTTGTGAGTGTACTTATAAAGTAATTTTGGGATATCTAAAGAAACAAAGCTTTATGGTTTTGGGTAGTATCTTTATAGCTTTTATAGGAACGTTTTATTATGCTTACAGTGTTGGAGTTAGGAGATTATGGATTGTTCTACCTGCGGCATTAATCACATTAGGTTATGTCATACCTTTGTTTAAATATAAAGGAAAACGAGTTTCTATCCGTAATTACCCTAGAATTAAACTACTGAGTATTGCCTTAGTTTGGTCGATACTTACTGTTTTATTTCCGTTACAATATCAGCTTTCTGAACCACAGGTTTGGATAGAATTTGTACAGCGTTTTTTTTTAATAATGGCTTTAGCAATACCTTTTGATATAAGAGATATGCATATAGATGCACCTCATTTACAAACCTTACCGCAGCAGATAGGGATTTCTAAAGCAAAGCAAGTGGGAATTCTATTGTTGGTGTTGTTTTTTCTTTTGATATTTTTAAAATATCCGCTGAATCTTGTTTCGGTTTTTGCAGAGTTGCTCGTTTTTATTCTTAGTTTGTTGTTTTTAGTTAAAGCAAAACAAAAACAATCTAAATATTATTCATCTTTTTGGGTGGAAAGTGTACCGATTATTTGGTGGTTTATAATCTTAGTATTTGTTGCATTAAAATCCGAAGTTGCAAGCTTCGGATAGCGTTTGCAACTTCGCACTTAATTCTCTTCCGCATAAAGCATCTTGACAATTCCATCTGATAAACCAATTTTTGGTACGATAATTTTTTTGGTTTTACTCCATTTCATCGCGGATAAATAGATTTTAAGTGCTGGAATGATTACATCGGCTCTATCTGGGTTAAGTCCCATTTCGCTAACTCGCTGATTGTAGGTTAGATTCTTATATTTTTTAAACTCTTGTTTTAAGTATTTGCGACTTAGTGGTTTGCCAATTTCAGTTGCAGATAGTTTAAATACTTTATTGATATTTCCACCGGAACCTATTATGGTAAGTTTATCGTATTTTTTTATTTCATTTTTCACCCACTTTTTAGCATCATCACGAATTTCTTTGCTGATTTCTTTACCACCTA
Organism: Lutibacter sp.; assembly: GCA_030599055.1. Taxonomy (GTDB): domain Bacteria; phylum Bacteroidota; class Bacteroidia; order Flavobacteriales; family Flavobacteriaceae; genus DQTL01. Next base: position 346 of record JAUVOS010000172.1, on the reverse strand, counting down.
AAGATCGCACGGTTCCCATTTTAAAAGAACGAGAATTGATGCGTTTTCCATTAGAAAAGAATGTAAACTCAGTACTACCGCCTCCTACATCTATATAAAGATAATTCTTAGTGTTTTCAAACAGCTCATACAGATCAGTTGAAGCGATAATTTCTGCTTCGGTTTTTCCGTCAATGATTTCTATTGTTATTCCTGTTTCATTTTGTATAGTAGCAATTGTCTCTTGACCGTTAGTGGCTTCACGCATTGCAGAAGTGGCACAAGCCCTATATTTTTCAACCCCATGTACTTGCATAATCAAATCAAAAGCTTGCATGGCTTTTTTCATTCGTTGCATATTGTTTTC
>JAUVOS010000185.1 GCA_030599055.1 Lutibacter sp. | reverse complement strand
TTTAATTGCATCGTAATTGGAGCCAATAACAGACGCATTATTTACAAAAGTGCTTTTTCCAAAAACTCCTTTTTCCTTTTCCTCAACGACCACCAAAGTTCCTTCAACTGTTTCTTCGTAAGAAATAATTTTTTTATTAAATTTCTTTATTGAAGGCGGAACAAATTGGGTTTGTTTTGAAAGAAATGTAAAAAGAAATAAAACACTCGTCAAGACAATAAGTGCAAATCTATACTTAAAAATATTTTTAGATTTATTAATAGAAAAAGCAATATATATAGCAACTATCGCCAATATACTAATAATGATTAAAATTGTTTTTCCCACACCTACAAACGGAATCAGAACAAAAGTAGCGAGCAAAGGGCCAATGACAGAGCCAATAGTATTAAACATTAAAACTCGTCCAACATTTTTACTTATATCAGAAGTAGATTTTGTGTACATATTACAAGCTAAAGGAAAACTAAAGCCCGATACAATTGCAGGTGGTAAAACTATTAATAGAGAAGCAATAAATGGGATCAATAGCAAACGTACATAGACATTTTCCGATATTCTTTCTAAAGGAAACATTAACAGTTCTGGAAATTTAACCAAAAAGAAAAAAGATAGAATAGACAAAATCACAATTAGCACAACTGCTTTTAGCATGCTAACATCATTATTTTTAATGCTGTTTCCACATCTTGCATAATATCTACTTCCTATAAATAAACCAAGAATTACAAAAGCAATAATTAATGTAAAAGTATAACTCGTATTTGTAAAATAAGTTTTAAAAACACGTATCCAAGCTATTTGGGATGCTAAAATTGTAAAACCGATAAATAGTGTTGCCACTAGCGCAATTTTTCTGGATTTATCAGAATTTGCTCGATAATTGCTCACATCATCTTCTAATTCTTTATATATAATAGTACTATACGTTTTTGATACTAATAAATACAACGCAAGTAGTATATTTATCGAAACCGCTGTATAAATACTTGCATTTTGACCAATATTACCCAACAATACAAAACCTGCAAACAAACCACCCAAAGTGCTTCCTAGTGTTTCAAAAGCATATACTATTCCTAGCTTACTAGCTCTATTTTTATTATCTGAAATTACAATTTTACTTACTATAGGGATTATGCCTCCCATAAAAAATGCAGGAATCGTAAGCAATATAAAAGTAACTATAAAAAATACTGAGTCGGCAAGAGTTTGATTGGTAAATAATGCATAAAAACTTTGTGAAAAGCCTTTGATTATCATAAAATTAAACAAACTAACTAATCCAATTAATCCTAATATTACGCCAAGCAATTGACCTATATTCTTAGATTTATTAGCGTATTTTCCAATAAAAAAAGCACCCAAACCAAATCCTGTCATAAAAGCAACCAAAACAATTGTCGAAGCTTTAACAGTTGTGCCAAGTAGTAGTGATAAAAAACGATTCCAACTGACCTCGTAAATTAAAAAAGAAAAACCCGCAAAAAAGATAATGAGGTAGCTTAAATTTCTATTGTCTCTAGTCAAAGTAATCTAGTTTATGAACAAATATGATAATTTTGTGCAAGTTAGTTTTTTTAAATGAGGAAATGATTTAATGATTTAATGATTGAATGGTTGAATGATTGAATGATTGAATGATTGAATGATTATACAAAAGGTAACAAAAAAAGTTCCTCGTTTCCAAGAAGCTTTGTCTTTTGGGTGGAAGACCGGTTTTGAATCGATGTTCTTGCAAGCTAGATGCGACGCTCATTTTAACACTACAGCTTCATACTGGGATTTTCATTTTTTATTCTATTTTAGACTTTAAATGAAAATCCATTTGTGGATATGGTATGGTGATATTATTTTCAATAAATTTTCTATTAATAAATTTTCTAATTTCACTTTTTACTTTTTCGATATAGAATACATTTTTACTAAAAAATAGCACTTTAAAATCTAATGATGATGCACCAAAATCTACAAAACGCACCTCTAAGAAATCATTTTTATGTACTTCCGGATGTTCCAATACACTTTTTTCTAGAACTTCAATAACTAAATCAACATTACTTCCATAGGCTACGCCGACATCTATGCTAAATAATGTTTTTTGGGTTTGATGACTCCAATTAATAACCTTATTAGTAGTAATCAACGAATTGGGTATGATTACAATTATTTGCCACCTATTCAAACCTTTAGATGTACGCAAGCCTATTTCTTGAATAATAACTATATCGCCATCAATTTCTAAAATATCACCCACCTTTACAGAATGTTCAAAAAGTAGAATTATTCCTGATAAAATATCATTAAAAGTTTGTTGCAAGCCTAAGCCTATACCTACTAATAATGCCGCAGAACCTGCTAATAATAATGTAAGTTTTACACCAACTGCTTCTAGCATTAAGGCAATTGCCACTATCCAAACCATATATTTTATAAGTTGATATAGAGCAAATGAACTTCCTTCATCTAGTTTATGAAATTTATCAAGATGTAAACCTTTTTTAACAAACCATAAAACTAATTTTGTAATTAGAAATATTGCAAATACGGTTACTAGTTCTAAAACTGTTAATGAATGCTCTTTGAAATGAAATAATTCAAATGCTAAAATATTGTTTATTGTGTCCATATTATTATTTTTTATTGGGGTGATATAAAATTAGCTCTGTTCCAGAAATTAAATTTGCTATAACTTTTGTTGTTGGAAATTGTTCTAAAATGATTTTAATAAATACTGTTAGTGGTATGGCCATTATTAAACCTGGGATACCCCAAATATAACCCCAAAATCCTAATACTACTAGTATGGTGATTACATTAATTGAAAATGATTTTCCCATAAAAATAGGTTCTAATATACCACCCATTAGTACTTGAACAAATGTTATTATTAAAATAAAAAACAACAAGGTACTTGTTGGGTCTAATTCTATAAAGGAAAATAATGCCAATAAAAATACTGTTACAAAAGAACCAATCATCTGAACAAAATTGATTACAAAGGCAAATAATCCCCAAAAAACAGGAAAGTTAATATCAAAAAAATAACAGGCAAGTGTAATGCTGATACCTGTAAATAAACTAATAATGAATTTAACTTTCATAAATTTAATCAAATCTTTCTCAATCCTAAAAAAAATTTTAATCGATGAAAAATTTTGTTTAAAAATTGTATTTAAAACTCTTTGGAAATTCACAGATTCTATTAACCATAAGATAAGAAAAAAGATAGTTAACAACGTCATTGAAAGCGTATTGCTTAAGAAATCTACTGTAGTTCCAAAATATTTATTTAGATCCTTTTTTTCAAAATAATGTTCCAAAATATTTTTCCCTTGTGTTCGTTCAACACCAAAATATTCTTCTACTGAAAGAATTAAACTGATAACCTTTGTCTCTGCTTTATCTTTAAAAAGCAGTATCCGTAGCCAATATTTCTTTACTTGAATAATTTACTAATTCACCTGCTATTTTTAAACTCCCCACTATTATTATTATTATAAACAATAGACTTATAAATTTTGGAATTTTTTTATTTGCAAGCCATCTCATCAATGGTAAAAACAGCAATGCAATAAACATTGAAAAAATAAGAGGGATAAAAATAAAAGATACTATTTTTAATACATAAAAAAACACTGGCAATGCAATGATTAGCAACAATATATTTGTCGTTCTTCTTTCGTTCATGATTAGGTTTTATTTACTTCATTTAAGTGATAAATATAGCTTAAACTCTCGTTATCCTAATTATTTATGCACTTTATTTTTAGCTGTTTTCTGTGTATTAATTATACAGATAATACGTAATTCTTCTTAACATTCTTATTCAATATCACTTTGCTTAAATTAATATAAGCTCGTCTAACTTAATACAGTATATTTAATTCCTTAGAATTTCATAAAGTTAATGAGAATGGCTATCTTAATTTTCTCCAACCAATGAATAAGCGCCTATAATCAATATCTCATCTGTTTCTTTTATATTATTTGATACTATTTCAGAAAATCCGTTATAGGTTAAACCCGTTTGTATTTCTATAGGTTCAAAAATATAATTTTCATTCGTCTTATTTGTTAGTTTTAGTATAACAAAATGTTCTTTCCTCTCCATAATAGCTGTATCTGGTAGTGCCAATCCTTCTTTTTTAGTTATTACAATTTCTGCATCGACAAACATTCCGATATTAAAATTGTTGGTTGTTTTTTGCTCTAAACGTCCATATACTTTGATGGTTCTCGTCTTTTCGTCAATGGCTTTTCCTACTAAATGTACTATGGCATCATAATATATATCTGATGCTTCTGGAATTTTAAAACGAATTTTCTGTCCTTTTTCAATATTCATTGCATCTTTTTCAAAAATGGACAATTCAACCTGAATATAATCAGTATTGATTATTTCCATTATAAGGTATTCTGGCATTATATACATGCCTTTATGAATGTTTATTTTGGAGACAACACCGTTGATTGATGCATATAGGGTGATTGTAGATACAATATTACCTTGTTCTACGTTAGCGATATTTATATTTAACATTCGCAATTTCTTTGCCATCCCATTTAATTTTGCTTTTTGACGTTTATAATTACTCGCTGCTTTTAAATACTTTTTTTCAGATGTAATATTTTCATTAAATAAGGTTTTTTGTCTTTGATATTCTGATTGTAAATACGTTAACTGCTCTTTAATTTCTAAATATTCTTGTTGCATATCTACAAATTTAGGATTCTCAATAACAACCACAGCCTGTCCTTTTCGTATTTTATCTCCGATTAATAAGTTAGATTTTTTTACAGAACCACCATAAAATGATGTAATGGTTTCTTTGCTGTGTGGTGGAATGTCAATTATTCCTGTAGTATTAATAACT
>JAUVOS010000010.1 GCA_030599055.1 Lutibacter sp. | reverse complement strand
TGTGTATGCTTATAATAATTGGGATCTGAAGTACGTACTTCACGACTCCAGTCAAAAGAAAAACCAATTTGATCCATTTGGCGACGATAGGTTTTTATGTTTTCTTCGGTCGTTTTTGCAGGATGTTGTCCGGTTTGTATCGCGTATTGTTCGGCAGGCAAACCAAACGAATCATATCCCATTGGGTGCAAGACATTAAAACCTTTATGGCGTTTATATCGCGCATATATATCAGAGGCGATGTAACCCAACGGATGCCCTACATGCAAACCTGCTCCTGATGGATAGGGAAACATATCCAGTACATAAAATTTGGGAGCCCCTTCTAACTCCCCCGAAGGGGAAGGATTTGTAGCCTTAAAGGTTTGGTTTTCTTTCCAGTACTTTTGCCATTTGGCTTCTATTTGGTTAAAATGGTACTTCATGTTTATTTCTTTACCGCTAAGTCGCTAGGTCACAAAAATTAAAATTGCTTATTTAAATTTGTAGCTTTTAGCATTTAATTCAATTTCTAAATTAGAATCGACAAATTTACAAATTCAGATTACAGTTTGGGTTATTTTGGAAAAGTTAATACGTTTTTGTAGTGTTTTTTTGGTAATTTTGCTAAAACTTGATAAAAAAATGCAATACAAACGAATATTATTAAAACTAAGTGGAGAAGCCTTAATGGGTAATCGCACACACGGAATTGATCCAACTAGAATTTCTGACTACGCTAAAGAAATAAAAGCCGTCGCTCAAAAAGGAGTTGAAATAGCCATCGTTATTGGTGGTGGAAATATTTACAGAGGTGTTGCCGGAGTTAGTAATGGTATTGATCGAGTTCAGGGAGATTATATGGGGATGTTGGCTACTGTTATCAACGGTCTTGCGCTACAAAGTGCCATAGAAAGTGAAGGTGTTCAAACACGCTTACAAACAGCGATAAAAATGGAACAAATTGCCGAGCCCTATATAAAACGAAAAGCGGTAAGACATCTTGAAAAAGGACGTGTTGTAATCTTTAGTGGTGGCACAGGGAATCCCTTTTTCACTACAGATACTGCAGCAGTACTTCGGGCAGCAGAAATTAATGCAGATGTTATATTAAAAGGAACGCGTGTTGATGGTATCTATTCTGCAGACCCTGAAAAGGATAAAAATGCGGTAAAATTTGACCGTATTACCTATAAAGAAGTAATACGTAAAGGTTTACGAATTATGGATATGACAGCTTTTACTCTTAGTGAAGACAATAAACTTTCAATTATAGTATTTGACATGAATACCCCCGGAAATTTAATAAAACTAATATCCGGTGAAACTATTGGAACATTGGTAGAAAATTAACTTTCATAGTTACAGCGAATAATGCGGGTTAACTCCTAGAATGAGATTAATAATTATCAAAGTATCTTTATTGTCTAAATAAATAATTAATTTTACCATATCATTCTTTAGATTAGATGTAGGTTATGCAAATTAATTTTTCAGAAAAAATATTCCGGTTTTTATTCGATTACAGCAGTGATTCAATTTTTCTTACCAATACCAATAGTGATATACTAAAAGTTAATAACGTTGCATGCGATATTTTGGGATACACCAAAGAGGAATTATTAAACACTAATTTAAAAGAGATAAAAACACCAAAATATCGCGAAATTGTTTCTGAGAACATTAAAAAAATAATTAAAAAAGGGAAATATACCTTTGAAACAGAACATGTTACGAAAGACGGAATAGTTATTCCTTATGAAATGAGTAGTCGTGTTGTCGATTTTAATGACAAGCAAGTTATTATAAGTGTCGCAAGAAATATAACAAATAGAAAGTCTTTTGAAAAAGAATTGCTAACAACTATTATCGCTACAGAAGAAAAAGAACGCAAGCGTTTTTCTGCTGACTTACACGATGGCCTAAGTCCGATACTTTCCACAATAAAATTGTATGCTGACCTTCTTAAAAAAGACAACTTTAAGCATACAAGCACAGAAGAAATAATTTCTAATATTGAAGAATTGGTAGATTTTGCAATTGTCTCTGCAAAAGAAATAGCACGAAATATCACACCAAATATTTTACATGATTTTGGTCTAGCTGCTGCGTTAAAAGATTTCTGTAAGTATATTAATGATACGAAATCTATAAAAATTCACTTAAAAACTAATGCTTATAAAATTGATGAAAGAAGTGTCATAGAAACCGTATTATACCAAACCACAAAAGAGTTAATTAATAATACAGTAAAACATGCTGCAGCTAAAAATATAATCATTGACCTTAAAAGCACCGAAAACCAAATTATTTTATACTACAAAGATGATGGCATAGGATTTAATTATAAAAAGGAAGTAAATAAACATGACGGACTTGGTTTAAACAATATTATCAATAAAATAAAAAGTATAGAAGGAAATACAGATTTTTATTCAAAAAAGAATAAAGGAATGGTTTTACTAATTACAATCAGAATCAATTAAAAATGAATATAATAAGTATAATAATCGCAGATGATCATATTATTTTTAGAAAAGGTTTACGAACAGTTCTAAATGAAATTCCTTTTGTAAAAGTAATTGCAGAGGCTTCAGACGGAAAAGAATTATTAAATGTAATGAAAAAAGAGGCTGCAGACATCATTTTAATGGATATACGCATGCCCAAAATGGATGGTGTAGAGGCAACAAAAAAAATACGCTTAAAATTTCCGGATACATTTGTGATTTGCTTAACAATGCACGAAGAAATTAGCTACTTTAACCAAATGATAGCAGCTGGAGCTAACGGATTTTTACTTAAAAAAACAAATAAAGAACAATTAGAAAAAGCAATAGTAACCGTATATAAAGGTGGTAATTATTACGATGAAGAGTTTGTAATAAAACCAAAAAACACCCCTTTACCCAAAAAAGTACACATCAAACTATCAGATAGAGAAATTGAAATATTAGAATATATATGCAAAGGATTTTCTAATGCCGAAATTGCTGAAAAATTATTCCTTAGTCAAAGAACAATAGACGGACATAAAACACGCCTTTTTGAAAAAACAGGTGCTAAAAACGCACCAAATCTTGTTATGTTTGCGCTTAAAAATAACTTAATAAAATTATAGGGTCTATAAAGAAATAACCTATACATTTTGGCTTGTTCTTTTGCACACTAACTTCGTTAAAATTTTAAACCATAGCTATGGCTATGCTTGAAATTTTCGCCTTGTTATCGCACAAAATAACTACGCCAATTCTGTACACTTTATTTCTTTATAAACCCTAAGCTTGTTTTTTCTTGCAAAGTCGCTAAGATTAATAACCTGAGTTTAGCCTAAGATTAACAGCTTTTGGTTATCAAAACAAAGTCCTATCTCTTGCGACAAATACCCTATTTTCATAAATATTGAAAATTATCATAATGTAATACGTCTATAATGCTCTGATTTTCAGGTATTTGTTTTATTTTTCTATTAAGAACCGTTCTAAGTTACTAATAACACAGCCACAACTATCTAATTATCAGTTTACTGCATTTATTCATTGCGTAAAAATACCTAATTCTTAATAAAAAAAATACGCTACCACAGCTTCTATAATCAGCGCACCTTTGTAGTGGAATTAACAATAAATCTTTTAATAATCTTAAAACAAATAGTAATGAAAACTTCAAAAAAAATTTTAATCGTTGATGATGATATAGACATTTTAACTGTCGTGAAAACAATTCTAGAAAACGAAGGGCACCAAATTATAGTCGCTCAAAGCAAAAACGAGGCTATTAAAATTGCAAAAGCTGAAAAACCTGATTTAGCTATTTGTGATGTAATGATGTCCACTCATTATGAAGGCTTTGAATTAGCAGAAGCGCTAACAAAAACAGATGATTTTAATAACATGCCTGTTTTGATGCAAACTTCTATTGAGGTTTTTTCTTCAAACAATAACGATGCGATGAATTTTGCACGCCAATACAGAGAAAAAGTAGATAGCAAAGATCTTGAAGTACTTTTAGTTGAAGATCAAAAAACAAAAAAAGCAGGAATTGATTACAGAACAGAAAACGGACAAATAAAATGGTTACCTGTAGATGGTTTTATCAGAAAACCTGTCAAAGCAAAAACATTGATTGAATCTGTTGAAAGAGTTCTAATGAGCTAAATATAGGCAAGTATTCATTCATTGAGTTACTTTATACAAACCAAAATAAGAAACAGATGACAAGCGAAGTTTTAACAAAATACCCCGAAGTAGGAAGAGATAGTCTTATTCCAATACTACAAGACATACAAGATGTAGAAGGCTGGTTGTCGGAAGAATCCTTAAGTGAAGTTGGCAGACATCTAAACTTACCAGTTAGTAAGATATACGGTGTTGCTACTTTTTACAACCAATTCAGATTTCAACCCAAAGGAAAATACCATGTTCAAATTTGCAGAGGTACTGCTTGCCACGTTTTAGGATCTTCCAATGTGCAAAAGAAACTAGAACAGTTATTAAAAGTAAAAGCAGACGAGACTACAAAAGACGGAAAATTTAGTCTTGAGGTTGTCGCTTGTATCGGTGCTTGTGGTTTAGCCCCGGTTATTAGTGTAAACGGAAAATTCCACGCAAAAGTTACTCCAGATTCCATAAAGAAAATTATTAAAAGCTATAAATCTAAAAAAGATGATTGAATTCTTAAAAAAAGAAATCCTGAGTACGGATCAAGATAAAGTCTATAATAAAGAGGTTGAAAAAAAACTTCAAATCATTGGAAAGAAAAGTATTGATAAACCGATTATTTTCATCGGAACAGGTACCTGTGGTTTGGGTGCCGGAGCTGGTGAAACAGCTGATGCAGTAGAAAACTATCTCAAAGAAAATGATATAGATGCATCTATAATAAAAACAGGCTGTATTGGTCTCTGTTCCTCTGAACCGATACTAGACATACAATTACCTGGTAGAAATAGAATTTCTTTCGAAAATGTCTCTGAAGATAAAGTTGAGTCCATTCTCAATAATATTTTCAGTTTGGCAATTCCGCCTGATGAAAAAGTATTAGGACAGTTTATGTCTGAAAACTCAAAAGCTTGGGAAGGCATTATTCCTATTTCAGAACATGCTTTCTTTAAACCACAAAAACGCATTGTTTTAAAAAACTGCGGTATCATTGACCCTATCAGTATTGAAGAATACATCGCTAATGGAGGTTATAAATCCTACTTAAATGTACTAAAAAAAGAAACCCCTGAGAACATTTGCGACATTGTTGAAGCCAGTGGTTTAAGAGGTAGAGGCGGTGGAGGTTTTCCTACAGGAAAAAAATGGAAGTTCACCTTAAACACAGATAGCGATCAAAAATACTTAATCTGTAATGCAGATGAAGGTGATCCGGGTGCATTTATGGATAGAGCCGTAATTGAAGGTGATCCACATCGCTTAATCGAAGGCATGGGAATCGCTGCTTTTGGAATCGGGGCAACAAAATCTTATGTATATATCAGAGCTGAATATCCTTTGGCTATTGAACGTTTAAAAATAGCATTAGAACAAGCAAAAGAATACGGCATTCTAGGAAAAAACATTTTTGACTCAGGAATAGATTTCGAAATTAAAATAAAAATGGGAGCTGGTGCCTTTGTCTGCGGTGAAGAAACAGCTTTAATCCACAGTATTGAAGGAAAAAGAGGCATGCCAAGACCGCGTCCTCCTTATCCTGCTGTATCCGGTTTATTTAAAAAACCAACCATTATAAATAATGTAGAAACACTAGCAAATTTATCTTATATCATCAAAAATGGCGCTGCAGATTTTGCTTCAATGGGAACCGAAAACTCCAAAGGAACTAAAGTTTTTGCACTATCTGGTAAAATTGCACTAACAGGGCTTATCGAAGTTGCAATGGGAACTACCGTAAGAGAAGTACTCTATAATATTGCTGGTGGTATTCCAAACAATAAAAAGTTTAAATCCGTTCAAATCGGCGGACCTTCTGGAGGATGTATCACTGAAGAAAATTTAGATATTCAAATTGATTATGATTCACTACTTGAAGTTGGCGCCATGATGGGATCCGGTGGATTAGTTGTGATGGATGAAGATACGTGTATGGTAGATGTAGCCAAATTTTTTATGGATTTTATTCAAAGAGAAAGCTGTGGTAAATGTATTCCTTGTCGAGAAGGAACGCGTCGTATGCTTGAAATATTAAATGATATTACAGCCAAACCAAGACCAGGTGAAAAACATGATGCGTTAAGAAGGTTTAAAGGAATCACACAATTAGAAAAACTCGGAAAAGTAATACAAGAAACTTCCTTATGTGGATTAGGACAAACAGCCCCAAACCCTGTTTTAAGCACCTTGAAATGGTTCAGACACGAATATGAAGAACATATTTTTGAAAGAACTTGCTCAGCACAGGTTTGTACGGAACTCCGAACATTCAGCATTAATGTTGATAATTGTACCGGTTGTACGGTTTGTGCAATAAAATGTCCTGCCGATGCCATTATTGGCTCAAGGAAAAAACCTCATTTCATTATCGAAGATAAGTGTATTTCATGTGGTATCTGTGACGATGTATGTAAATTTGATGCAATCATTATTAACTAATCATTCAATTAATCATGACAATAACAGTAAACGATAAAATAGTTGAAGCTAAAGCAAATGAAACAGTTTTAGATGTACTCACAAGAGAAGGAATAAAAGTCCCAACACTATGTCATTTAAAAGATATGCTGCCAACAGGCGCTTGTAGGATGTGTGTGGTCGAAGATATGGATTCTGGAAATTTAATAACATCTTGCTCGTCAACAGCATATGATGGGTTAAACATCAAAACCCATTCCCCTAGAGTCACAGAGTCTAGAAAGATGATTACAGAGCTGTTGCTCTCCAACCATCCTGATGATTGTTTGTATTGTGTACGAAACATGAATTGTGAATTACAAAATCTTTCTAATGATTTATGTGTTACAGAACGTCGTATAAGCGGTCTTAAAAACAAACTACCCATAGACAGAACCAGCGCAAGTATTATACGTGACCCTGAAAAATGTATTTTGTGTGGCAGATGCGTACGTGTTTGCGAAGAAGTAATGGATGTAGCTTGTATAGATTTTGTAGGCAGAGGTAATAAAACAATAGTCAGCACGGCGTTTCACAATGGGTTAAATGTAACCAGTTGCATCAATTGTGGTCAATGTATTGCGGTTTGTCCTACGGGAGCTTTAACCGAACAAAATCATTTCACAGAAATTAAAGAAGCTCTACAAGACAAAACCAAAACTGTTGTAATTCAATACGCTCCGGCAATTACTGTTTCTATTGCAGAAGAATTCGGAATGCCCTACGGTGAAGATGTAAACGGTATCATGAATGCCGCTATTCGAAAAATGGGCTTTGACTATGTTTTTGATACCTCTTTTGGTGCTGATTTAACTATTATGGAAGAATCTGCTGAATTGGTTGACCGTGTACTCAATGGAGGAAAACTACCATTAATTACAAGTTGCTGTCCGGGTTGGGTTAAATATGCAGAACAAACTGCTCCTGATTTTATTGACAACCTATCCTCTTGTAAATCACCAGCACAAATGCAAGGTGCAATTACTAAAAGCCACTTTGCAAATACACAAAACATCAAGCATGAAGATATTTACTCGGTATCTATTATGCCATGTACTGCCAAAAAGTTTGAGGCGCAAAGAAAAGAAATGACACAAAACGGAATCAGTGATATAGATGCTGTTTTAACAACAAGAGAATTTGTCAAACTAATTAAAATGTATGGTATTGACCTCATATCGCTAAACCCTGAAATAGCTGATAATCCACTAGGCACAAGATCCTCAGCAGGAAAACTTTTTGGAGCGACTGGCGGTGTTGCTGAAGCAGCAATTCGTACGGCTTATCACAGAATAACAGGTGAGGACTTAATTGAGTTTAAAATACCTGCTCTTAGATGCTTAAAAGGGAGAAAAGAAACGAAAGTTAAAATAGGTGATTTAGAATTAGGTGTAGCTGTTGTCAATGGAATGTCTAATGCAAGAGAACTTTTAGATGAGATTAGAAATGGTCGTGATGATATTCATTTTATAGAAATTATGGCGTGCCCGGGCGGCTGTGTTGGTGGAGGTGGACAACCGATTAATTTAGATCCGGAAGCAGTCAGAAAAAGAATGCTTACGCTCTATGATATCGACAATAAAGACTCTATTAAAGCCTCTCATAACAACCCATATATTCAAAAACTATATAGAGATTTCTTAGGAGAACCTCTAAGTGAAATATCACATAAGCTCCTACATACACATTACGAAAAAAGAGATGTAATATTATAATTGAGTTAATAAAGGGTATTAAACCTCAGGGTAGAACCCTGAACCCAATAAAAGGAATCGACCCAGAGGGTCGAGGTATTAAACCAGTATCCCGCTGAAAAAGCGGGATTAGTTCGACTAACTAAAAAATTCAAAATAATTTTTTAGAGTCTCACGAATAAAAGTAAAATAAATAAGGCTTGTCAAAATTAAATAACATAAAAGACCATTCTGTTAGGTTTTCTGATGATTTTCCTTTAATCAGCACCGTTAAAAACCTTTGCAGGGTATGTTATACTTGTGTGCGAGAATGTCCGGTTAAAGCTATTAAAATTATCGACGGACAAGCTGAAGTTATTCAAAGCAGATGTATTGCTTGTGGTAATTGTGTCACTGTTTGCAGTCAAGGGGCAAAAGTATTCTATAAATCAAGTGATCGTGTAAAAGCTTTAATTGCATCCGATGCAAAAACAATTGTCTGCATTGCTCCAAGTTTTCCGGCAGAATTTTTTGAACATACTGACCCTTACCAAATTGTGGGGATGTTGCGAAAACTCGGTTTTGATTTAGTTACAGAAGTATCCTTTGGAGCTGATATGGTAGCAAAAGCCTATAAAGATTTGTTCAATAATGAAAAAACCAGTTCTGTAATTACTTCTGATTGTCCAGCTATCGTTTTTTACATCGAACACTACCATCCCGATTTAGTTCCATTATTAGCCCCAATCGTCTCCCCAGCAATGGCTATGGCTAGAGCAGTAAAACAAAAATACGGAGCAGATTCAAAATTGGTATTTATCGGACCTTGTATCGCAAAAAAAGCAGAATCTGATGAATTTGATGAGTCCTTGACATTTTCAGAACTAAGACTCCTCTTTAAAGAGGAAAACATTACAAAAGAAAATAGTAGTATCTCGAAATTTGATAAACCTATTTCAGGAAAAGGTGCTATTTTTCCTGTTAATCACGGTTTGATAAAAACCATCGGACGTAGTGAAAAATTGGGTGAAGGAGAAGTTGTAACGGCAGAAGGAAAAGAAAAATTTAAAGAAGCTATACACGAGTTAGAAACCGGTTTGTTAAAAAATCAACATTTAGAATTGCTTTGTTGTGATGGATGTATTCAAGGACCTGGCATGACCATTAAAGGAAAACAATTAAAGAAACGTTTGCAAATCAATCAATACGTTAACCAAAAGCTGGAAAACCTCGATGAGCAAGAATGGAAAAAAGACATGGCACAATGTGCAAGCATTAGTTTGCACAGGAGTTTTCACCCCTCGGATAGACGTACTGCAAAACCAGATCAAAAACTGATAAATGAGGTACATGCTTCTATGGGAAAAAACGCTGAAACAGATTTCTTAAATTGTGGTGCCTGTGGCTATGAAACTTGTGAAAAATATGCAACAGCTGTCGTAGAAGGCTTAGCAGAAACCGAAATGTGCCTACCTTATGCTATTGAAAAATTACACGAATCTGTTGAAGATTTAAATCTTTCAAATTACAAATTAGCAGATACAAAACAAGCACTCAAACAATCAGAAAAATTGGCAAGCATGGGGCAAGTTTCTGCAGGTATTGCGCATGAACTAAACAATCCGCTAGGTATTATTACACTATACAGCAGTATTCTTAAAGACGAACTAGATGAAAAAAATCCAATTTTTGAGGATATTCAAATGATTGAGGAACAAGCAGAAAGATGTAAAACAATAGTCAGTGGTTTGTTAAACTTTGCTCGTAAAAATAAAGTAAATCTAAAAGAAGTAGATCTCTTTGAATTTATCAAAAAAAGTTTGAAATCTGTTCTAATTCCAGATTCAGTAACTGTAAATATCATTGATAATCTAATGGAAAAAAACACTTTATTAGACAAAGATCAAATGATGCAAGTACTGACAAACCTAGAGAAAAATGCCGTTGAAGCCATGCCTAATGGCGGGAAACTAACAATCGAATTAAAGGACAAAAACGATACTGTAATCATACATATTTCCGATACAGGAAATGGAATAAAAAAAGAAAATTTAGAAAAAATATTTACACCATTTTTTACAACTAAAAAGCTAGGAAAAGGAACCGGATTGGGATTACCTTTAGTGTATGGAATTATAAAAATGCACAAAGGAAAAATTAATGTAAAATCAAACACAAACACTAAAGAAGGCCCTGTTGGCACAACTTTTAAGATAACACTACCGAAGTAAAATCAAATAAAAGACCTTAAAAATGAACAAAAAATCAATATTACTAGCAGATGATGACCGCGATTATCTAGAACAAATGCAGTTTCATGTAGAAAAACTAGGCTTTAAAACAATTCTTGCCAATAATCAAAAAGAATGTGAAGAGAAAATTGAAACTGAAAAATTTGACATGGCAATTTTAGATCTGATGATGGAAAATGAGGATAGTGGATTTATTCTATCCTATAAATTAAAGAAAAAATATCCTGATATTCCTGTTATATTAGTGAGTGCTGTTACCAAAGAAACTCGTTTTGTGTTTCAACCCGAACACGATGATAGCTGGATAAAAGCCGACAAAATGCTAGAAAAAGGGATCAGACCTGACCAATTGCAAAGAGAGATTAATAAACTATTAAAAATCTAGGTGTTTTTATTAAACAGATTGGAATCACAAGTTCAATAAAAGGTATTAAACCTCAGGGTATCCCGATAACTATCGGGACTGAACACAATAAAAGGAATCGACCCATCACGCCTTTGTCGTGACAGGAAGGGCGAGGTATTAAACCAGTATCCCGCTGAAAAAACGGGATTAGTTCGACTAACCAAAAAATTGAAAATAATTTTTTAGAGTCTCACGAATAAACCTAAAACCATGGAAAAACTAAAAATATTAGTCGTTGACGATGAGCGTGGTATTCTAACCGGAATTAGAAGAGTTCTAAGGAATTTCACAGTAAGTTTTCCCTTTCATGATGAGGACTTTGAATACGAATTAATCGATTCTGAAACTGGTGAAGATGCTATTGAAATCATAGACTCACAAGATATTGATATTGTTTTATTAGATAATAAATTACCCGGTATCGAAGGCGTAGAAGTACTCGAATATATCAAGAAAAAGGAGTACGATTTAGCTGTTATCATGATTACTTCACATGCTTCTATTGATTTAGCTGTTAAAGCTACCAATCGAGGTGCTTATAATTTCGTGCCTAAGCCCTTTAACCAAGCTGAGTTAAAATCGGCTATTCAAAATGTAACAAAGCATCTTTTTTTAAAAAGGATGACCAAAGAATTGACTAGTGAAGGAAAAGAAATTCGCTTTAAGTTCTTGTCAGTTTTGTCACATGAGTTAAAATCGCCCATTAATGCCGTTGAAGGTTATTTGCGTATGATGGAAGACAAACAACTAGGAAATGACATCAATGCCTATACTAAAATGATTAATCGGTCGATAACTCGTATTGAAAGCATGCGTAATTTAATTATGGATATGCTTGATTTTACTCGTGTAGAATCAGGAAAAAAATCAAGGACAATACAAGAAATTGATATTGTTGAAATCGCTAAAATAGCTGTTGACTCAATTCTACCTATCGCTATTCAAAAAAATGTAAGCATCCGCACACATTTTCCTGATGAACTGATTAAAAAATGCGATGCCGGCGAACTCGAAATTATCTTTAATAATTTACTCTCAAATGCAGTTAAATACAACAAGGAAGAAGGACAGGTTGATTTTGTCCTAAAAAAAGACCGAAAAAATGTAATCATAGAAGTAAAAGACACTGGAATAGGGATGTCAGAAGAAGAAAAATCCAATCTATTTAAAGAATTTATGAGAGCAAAAAATGTAAAAACCCGTGCAATTTCTGGTACGGGATTAGGACTTTCTATTCTAAAGAAAATTGTTGAATTAAACAACGGAAATGTCACTGTAGAAACCGAAGTTGATAAAGGTTCAACATTTAAAATTGAGATTCCTTTCTAAACTGCCAAAAAAGAAAACTAAAAAAATATAAAATTAATAAAATGAAATTCATTCCAGAGAAATACAACATCAAAGATGAACCCATGAAGGGTTTTATCGACCCAAATGAGATCTGGGAGCATATCAATAATGCTAAAGTTAGCATGGAAAGACTTCAAGAGGTTATTCAAAAATCATTAGATAAAAACCGCTTAAATCTTGAAGAAGTCGCTGTTTTAGTCAATGCTGATACACCTGAAATGGTCGAAATGATCAAAAAAGCTGCGACTAAATTAAAAGAAACGGTTTACGGTAATCGCATTGTGCTTTTCGCCCCGTTATACGTCGGAAATCTATGCCATAATAATTGTAAATACTGTGGTTTTCAAGCATCTAATTTAGAAGCCGTACGAAAAACATTGACCATAGAAGAATTAGAAAATGATGTAACCAGTCTTTTAGACAATGGTCACAAACGCTTGATTTTAGTCTATGGTGAGCACAAAACATACAGTCCGGAGTTTATAGCCGATACTGTAAGAGCAGTTTACAAAGTAAAATCAGGAAATGGTAATATTAGACGTGTGAACATCAATGCTGCACCCTTAGATATTGAGGGCTTTAAAACAGTCGCAGATTCTGGCATTGGAACGTATCAGGTCTTTCAAGAAACCTATCATCCAGATGCTTATAAAAAATATCATATTTCAGGGAAAAAAGCAAACTACGAAAACCGATTAATTGCCTTAGATAAAGCGCAAGAAGCAGGTTTAGACGATGTAGGAATCGGAGCACTTTTTGGATTATATGACTGGCGTTATGAAGTGCTTGCCTTGGTAAGACACACAAATCATTTAGAGGCGTGTTATAATATTGGACCACACACCATTTCTTTCCCAAGATTGCAAGATGCTTCGCAGTACGATATCTCAGATGAGTACAAAGTTTCGGACGAAGATTTCACTAAGTTAGTAGCAATTTTACGCTTAGCTGTTCCGTACACAGGTTTAATCTTAACAGCAAGAGAAACAAAAGAAATACGTAGAGAAGTCCTACAATACGGTTGCTCACAAGTAGATGCAGGTACCAAAATAGAATTAGGTGCTTATTCAGAAGACGAAGAAGGCGAAGCAAAACAAGACCTAACCAAAGAACAATTCTTAATCAATGACAATCGTTCTTTAGGCGAAGTAATTGATGAATTGATAGAAGATGAATATTTACCTTCTTTTTGCACAGCTTGTTACCGATTAGGTCGAACAGGAGAACACTTTATGGAGTTTTCTGTTCCTGGTTTTATCAAACGCTATTGTACGCCAAATGCCATTTTAACTTTATCTGAATATTTAATTGATTATTCTGATAAAGAAAAGGCCGTTAAGGCATGGAAGGTTATCGATAAAAATATCGAAGATTTAAAGGAAAAGAAACTTATCATAGAAGTTCGTAACAGAATAGAGAGAATCAAAAAAGGAGAAAGAGATTTGTACTTTTAATCGTAGATTTATAGTTAACAAAAAGTAGGATTATTAATATCCATTTTATTTATAACACATCCCATGAAGAAAGGAAACGATAACAAACCCTTTATAGGAATATTCGGAAGGCGAAATACGGGTAAAAGCACCTTTATCAATCGATTAACCGGACAAGATATTGCTATTGTTTCAGATATCGCAGGCACTACAACCGATCCGGTAAAAAAATCTATGGAAATTTTTGGTATCGGTCCTGCTGTGCTTATCGATACTGCTGGTATAGATGATGTAGGCGAAATCGGTAAAAAAAGAGTTCGTAAAACAAAGGAAGTTTTAAAGATTATCGATTTAGCTGTCTTGATTATTTCAGATAATACTTTTAACATTTTTGAACAGAATTTAATCAAAGCTTTTAAGCGTTGGGATGTTGCTTATGTAATCATTCACAACAAATCGGATAAACAACAAATCACAGAAGAAACTCTAGAAACTGTTAAGAAACTTACCGGAAAAGAAGTTTTGTCTTTTAGTGCGATTAAAACAGATAAGCTCGATAAACTGATTGAACTTTTAAAAAAGACCATTCCAAAAACTATTTATCAAAAAAAGTCCTTGCTAAGTCACATTATCAAAGAAAATGACCATGTACTTTTGGTTACACCAATTGATAAAGAAGCTCCTGAAGGACGCATGATTTTGCCGCAAGTAATGGCAATACGTGATGTTTTGGATAATAATTGCATCAATATTGTTTTAAAAGAAACTCAATTAGAACATTATTTAAAGACTTGTGCGGTACAACCTAAAATCGTAATCACAGATAGCCAAGCTTTTAATTTTGTGAAATCTATTGTTCCCGAAGATATTATGCTAACCGGTTTTAGCGTGCTACTCGCTTATTTTAAAGGTAATTTTAAAGAATATTTAAAAGGAACCTCAAAAATCGATCAATTACAGGATAATGACCGTGTACTAATGCTAGAATCCTGCACACATCAAGTGAATTGCGATGATATTGGAAGGTTTAAAATTCCGAATTGGATTAAAAAACACACCGGAAAAAACATAGAATTTGATGTAGTCTCCGGATTAAACAAAGTAAAAAGAGATATTGATGAGTATGCATTAATCATACAATGTGGTGGTTGCATGGTCACCAAGAAACAACTAGTCAACCGATTAAAACCGGCTATTGACAAAGATATTCCAGTAACCAACTACGGAATGACAATCGCTTGGTTAAATGGCATTTTTGAACGGACATTAGCACCTTTTAAGCAAATTTATGAGCAAGAATAAGATCATAAAAATTCTCAATCAAGCCTCACGTACAAAAGAAGACTTAGTGTATCTTTTATCTTTTTACGACAAAGATGAGCGGCAACTTATTTATGATAAATCAAAAGAAATTCGGCGTAAATATATAGGAAATACGATCTATTTAAGAGGCTTGATAGAATATTCAAATATCTGTGCAAAAGACTGTTTTTACTGTGGCATTAGAGCCAATAATAAAGAAGTAACACGTTTTACAATATCAGATGCTGATGTGTTAAAAAGTGCCGAGTATGCTTATAAACACAACTATGCTTCACTTGTATTACAATCCGGAGAAATTATAAGCAAAGCATTTACCAAAAAAATCACCTCTTTACTCAAACAAATCCACATTCTTACAAAAAATAGTTTGGCGATAACCTTATCTTGCGGAGAGCAAAGTCTAAAAACCTATAAAGAATGGTATGATGCTGGCGCGCACCGGTATTTGTTGCGCATAGAAAGTTCAAATAAATCTTTATACAAACAAATACATCCCAATAATTCAAAACACAATTTTGATAAAAGACTTGCTGCCCTTTACAATTTAAAAAAAATAGGCTATCAAGTGGGCACTGGCTTCATGATTGGCTTGCCTAAACAGACTGTAGAAGATTTAGCAGATGACCTGCTTTTTTTAAAAGAATTCAATATTGATATGGTCGGAATGGGACCTTATGTAGAGCATATTGATACGCCATTATACGCTTCTCGAAATGAACTGTTGAGTCAAGAAAAAAGATACCTACTCACACTGATGATGTACGCCCTTTTACGAATTGAAATGAAGGATATTAACGTTGCTTCAACCACAGCTTTAGACGCATTAAACCCCAACGGACGTGTGGAAGCCTTAGATATTGCATCTAATGTGTTAATGCCTAATTTGACGCCTTTAAAGTACAACGAAAACTATCATTTATACAACAACAAACCTGATTCATTACACGCTGATAAGTTGGTGCAATACATTGAAAAACACAAGCACTTACACGGCAATAAAATCGGCTTTGGAGAACAAGGAAGTTCACAACATTTTTATAAAAGGATACACTTAAAGAGAACTACAATTGCTAAAAACAAAAAGGAAAGTTAAAACTGACTCTCTTTTACGATTTAAACGAAGCCAAACTTGCCCCATAGCCCGCTTGGAGATAACAGGAAATATAAGTTTATTTGCATCTATTCAGCCATGTTTATTTCACGCAAAGCCTTTAAAACTATTATATTATGCAAAGCTCGCAAAGAAATGAATGCTTCGCATTTATAAAACTTTGCGTTCTTGGCGTATTAAAAATCAACCTAATTTCTTTGCGGGCTTTGCGTGAGGGACATTTTAAAAACCCTTACGGGTGAATAGTTACGTTTATTTGCTGTTTTTATAAAATACATTGTATTGATAATCAGCGTAATATGATATATTTATATTAAAAGCAGTTATAAATCGCTGGAAATTATAGATTTTTTTTAATTTATTAATAAAATAGTTGCGTTTGTCCTGAGCCTATTAGGACTGAACTTGTCAGTTTGGAATAGTATTTGTAAATTTGGGGGTAGTATTTTATTAAAACACATCAGATGCAAGAAGAAATTCAATTTTTATTAGATTCATTAACAGAAAGTATGAACAACACGATTGCTCATTTAGAAAATGAGTTTAGAAGTATCCGTGCTGGTAAAGCAAATCCATCAATGCTCAGTGCTGTTACTGTGGATTATTATGGCTCACAAACACCTTTAAATCAAGTTGCTAATGTAGGAACTTTAGATGCGCATACAATCACTATTCAACCTTGGGAAAAATCACTCATCAATGAAATAGAATCTGCTATTCGAAACGCAGATTTAGGTTTTAACCCGACGAACAATGGTGAAAGTGTTATCATTAATGTACCTATACTCACCGAAGAACGCCGAGCTGAATTAGCAAAGCATGCCAAATCGGTAGCTGAAGATGCTAAAATTAGTTTGCGAAATGATCGCAGAGAAGCACTACACGAGTTAAAAAAATTAGAAGCTTCCGAGGATTTAGAAAAAAATGTAGAAATTGATATTCAAGAAATTATCGATAAATATGGTAAAACTGTGGACGAACTTTATGTCGATAAAGAGAAAGAAATAATGACTGTATAGTATAAAAATAACAATGTCCAAAAGTCAAATAACAAAAAAAGTCATAAATCTTTGATTTATGACTTTTTTATATGCCGTTGAATATTTTTTACTCTACTACTTGGTAGTTAATTGGTAAACTGTATTTTACTCCTACATTTTGTCCTTTAAAAGTTCCCGGAATCATTTTAGGAATTTTCTTTAATACTCTTGCAACCTCTTTTTTTAGTCTAATATGTGGTGCACTTGATTGTATATTAGTTACATTTCCTTCTTTGTCAATAACAAACATTACAAAAATTCTTTGAACACCTACACTTAAAACAATATCTTGCGCTATATCCGGATTAAAATGTCTTTGAACAACTTTACCAATTTTTTTTGAAAGACATTTCTGTAAAGTTTCTTTATCTCCTTTACAACCTGGAAAGACCGGCATAGTTTCTACAAGTGCAATAGGAACATCTTCAATTACCTCTTCTTTAATTGGCTCTTCATTAATGTCATCTATACCTACTAATTGTAATGCCTTATCAGGATCATCTTCTTTATCAAATAGTATATCTGTTTCATCTGGGTCATTATTATCAATTATATCGATTGTAGTAGGATCGAGAACCGGTTCTGGCTTTGGTTTGTCAAGAATTAGCTCTTTATGTGTCGTCTCCGGAATATATAAATCATCAAAACTGTTTTCGGCAATACGCGTATTGATGCTCATATCATTGACTATCGTTTTTGACTCAATGGCAATATAAACCAGCAATAAAGACAGCACCAAACCAAGCTGCATAAAAATAATCGATGATTTCCGGTTTACAGTTTCTTTTCCTAGCGATTTTTTGTTTCTACCTGGGGCTGTTAAATTTGGTTTTTTCATAATAAATAGGTTTAAATTATCAATTAAACAATAAAATTGGATGTGTTTCTTAGAAACTTCTCAATAAAAACCACATCCAAATACTATTTATTAAACACAACAAACATACCAAAAGAAAAAACCGTACTGACTTTAACATCAGTACGGCTTCTATTTTGTGTCTATTTATTATCTATTCTTGTACAATAAAACTAATAGGTAAACTATATTTTACACCTACAGGACGTCCTCTTTGTTTGCCCGGCTTCATTTTTGGTAGCAGACCAACAACTCGTTTCGCTTCTGCTTCTAAACGCTTATGTGGTGCTCTTGCTTGTATGCCGGTAACATTTCCATTTTTATCAATTTTAAACATCACAAAGATTCTTTTCTTCCCAGGAGTTAGACCCAAGTCTTGTGCTAAATCAACATTGAACTTTTTGCTTACAAATTTTTGTACATTTTTAGATAAACAAGCTCTTAATTGAGCTTTCGAGCCCTTACATCCCGGATAAACAGGAACATCTTCAATAATTGAAAAAGGAACATCTTCTAGCACTTCTTCCTCAATTTCTACTTCCTCAATATCTTCAATTACTACTTCTTCTTCTTCACTGGTTTCGGTAGATTCAATAACTGTTTCCTCAATTTCTTCATCATCTTCAACAACTTCTATTTCTTCTAATACTGGAGGTGGAGCTACTTTTTGTTCTTCCGGCTTTATTTCTTCAATCTCTTGCTCTGTTTCAGGAATGTCTTCTTCATCATCTTGTAAATGTGAAGTATACGCTACTATTTGATTATCAGCATCTTCCATGGTTTTATACTCAATTGCTACATAAGTAAGCAACAAAGCTAATACCAAACCCAACAACATGAAGAGTTTATTGTAATTTTCTAAGTTTGATTTTGAACTTTTCTTAGATTGCATAATTGTAAAATTTTATAATTGTGTGCTAATTTATGAATTTTAAAAATAATTTTCCAAATTTAAGTGAGAAAAGAAAGCTACTTTTAAAATATTTTTTATTTAAACAATATTTTGTAAGCGTTTTTAAATGTAAAAATTCCTAACAAAATACCTATTGCATTTGCGACAACATCCTTCCAGTCAGCTGTTCTATAATGTGTTATCTCTCCTTGAATCAGCTCAAGAATTATGCCGAAAAAAAGTAAAACAGCAAATAGAACTAACTTCGTTTTAAATGAAGTATTTTTTCTAAAAACCAATAACCAACTCCAAGTTAATACCAAATATGCAAAACTATGCAAAGCTTTATCAGATACCCCAACACTAGCTATTGGTAATTGATTCGTTTTTATTAAGCTTAATAACACTATTATTACACTTATGACAAGTGCAATAAATAAAGCATTAACCTGTAACCAATTCTTTATACGCTTCAGCATCTAATAATTCTGATAATTCTTCCGAGTTGACAATTTTTAACTTAATAATCCATCCTTCGCCATAAGGATCGGTATTTATTTTTTCCGGAGCATCTTCTAATTCTTCATTAAACTCAACTATTTCACCGGAAAGTGGCAATAATATATCTGAAACGGTTTTGACAGCTTCAATAGTGCCAAATACTTCTTCTTTTTCAAGAGTCTCATCAAGTGTGTCAACATCTACAAATACAACATCACCTAATTCTGATTGTGCAAAATCTGTAACGCCTATTGTAGCAATATCGTCTTCTACTAGAACCCATTCGTGGTCTTGTGTATATTTTAAATTATCGGGAATATTCATATTTTTTATTATTATTTAATTTTATGATTTATTGTTAATTATTGTTGGTTGTCTAAAAACTAGTTTCCTAAGTTATATTTAATACTGATACCTGAACTAATTGAACGTCTGTCATAACTAGTTGATATTTGGTAGGCAGAAGCATCTTGAATATAATAAAATCCTGCTTGTAGGTATTTCGTCAATGCATAATCTGCGATAAATCGTAAACTAAACTCATTTTGTCCTCCCGTTATTTGATCATTTTCAATCGTATCATCCTCTCCAAAATAACGTACCATCATTAAATCATCACGTAGAGAAACATCTAATTTTAAATCTAAATCTCCTTTAAATTTCATTTTCTTCCCTTTTAAACGCATCGTAAAAGGTAAATCTTTTATTCTATATCCCAACCCAACAACATATTCCGTACCGTTATTTTGAGTCATCGTATTGTTATTGAAGTTTAGCGTCATCATACGATCCTTATTGAGTCTTCCTGATAGACTTAATGAATTCTTTAATTTGAATTCAACTTTTACAAGTGGCGAAAATTCCTCAATTAAACCTACGTTGGTGTATAATTTTTCGTTAAAATAATTTCCTGATATATCTGTCTCCAAAGGTGTACCAGGATTATATTGTAAATTATTTGCAAAATTTAAAATAGAATACGACGATCTATATGCATGTGATATTGAAAAAGTCTTAAAACGTTTTTTAAACCATTTCATTTTCATCAAACCACGATATCTAACTTGCCAATTTGGAAGTGGTATGTCACGGAAAGGATTAAGACTTACTTTGTCGATAGATTGCCCTGAATAAGCTGCTAAAAAAGCCGGTAGTACAACCTGTTGACTGGTACTTCCGTAACCAGCTTTATCAAGACCTGTTTGATTTTCTAATCTTTGTGAGATGCTATTTCTATTTTCTTTAAAACGTTGGAAAAGCAGATCGCTATCTTCAAACGCAGTTCCCAACATAAAATAACTCATACTAAAATTACCCATCTCTGAAGTAATTGATGGCGCAAAGCTTGGTGTTAAGCTTCCATCTTCTATTATTGGATCTATTTGTTCAGAAATATTACGTGTATAAATTTTATTAGCTGTAACGTCAATATCAAAGTTTTTAAAAGGACTTACTTTGGCAGTAATATCTAGTTTGTCATAATGCGTATTGCTGTATATTTTGTTGTAATAAGGATCATTATCATCATCAGTATTCGGATCATGTAAGTTACGT